>DATMCA010001141.1:0-5733 GCA_035559015.1 Umezawaea sp.
ACCCCGTAGCCGACGGAGCCGCTCACGGAGGTGCTCGGCTCCACGGTGACCGTCCTGGTGACCGTGGACGGGGTCGAGCCCGCCGGGGGCATCGAGGCGGTGCCGCCCAGGCCCGCCAGCGCGACGCCTCCCGCCACCAGCGCGGCCACCGCGAACGCGCTCCCGGCACTGGCCAGGGCCACGCGTCTGCGCCGCACCCGACGAGCACCGGTCACCACGGCGTGATCCGCGCCCGGCTTGACCGGGATGTCCAACCTCTGGTCCTGGAACAGCCTGCGCAGCTCGTCGTCGAGGTCCACGGTCATTCCCTCCCTTCCACGAGCCACCCGAGCTTTGTCCGCAACGTAGCCATCGCCTTGCTGTTCTGGCTCTTGACAGTGCCCTTCGTGACCCCGAGCGAGTCGGCGATCTCCGCCTCCGACAGGCCCTCGTAGAACCGCAGCACGACTACGGCGCGCTGCCTCGGCGGCAGTTCGCGCATGGCCTGCCACAGCGGTTCGTGCTCCAGCCGGTCGATCTCGGCCTGCGCGGGTGAGTCGGGGAAGTCCGCGACGAGGTTCTCCCTGCGGAGCCTCCGCCACCGGCTGACGTGCCCGTTGGCCATCGCCCGCCGCACGTAGGCGAGCGGGTCGGGCCCCTTCCCGAGCACGGACTGCCAGCGCGAGCCGACCTTCTCCAGCACCCCTTGAACGAGGTCGGCGGCGTCGTGCGGATTACCGGTCAGCGCGTGGCCGTACCGGAGCAGACCGGGCAACGAAATCCGGACGAACTCGGCGAAGTCCTCCACCACCGCTCTTTCCCCGCTGAGTTCGGCAGTCCGACCGACGCCGTTCCCCGCGACACCGACGTGCACTGGTGCGAACACCGCACGCCCCCCTCCCCGACAGCCCCCACGACTGCCAACGGAAGGCACACGCCCGAAGCGCCGCACCGGTTGCCGGTGTCGGGGTAAGTCGGAGATCACGCGTCGATCTGCGATTGGCACGCAACCTCCACGCGCCCGGGACGTCCTTGGTTGCCTCGAACGTCAGATCGAGTTCGGCGGGCGGAACCGGCCGTCGGCGCCGGGAGCGAAGTCGAGCACGCTGACGACGGATTCGACCGGGATCGGCCCGTAGACGTGGGGGAACCACACGCCGGTCGGGTGCTCGGGCTCGCCGGGTTCCCACTTCACCGGCAGGCCGGTCGGGTCGACGACCAGGAGCAGCAGGTCGGTGCGACCCGCGTAGAAGAGGTTCGCGGGCAGGTGGACGCTGCCGGGGTCGGAGCAGTGCACGAACCCGACGTCGGTGAGCGACTCCGGGCGGATCTCGCCGCGCTCGCGGTCGGCGGCCCACTCGTCGGTGCCGCTGATGTGCAGGATCACTTATCCACACCCCCTGTGGACAACGTTGTGGACAACCTCGGGGGAGCTGCGCTCCCCCGAGGTGTCACGGCTAGCGAAGGGTGATCTGCCTGCCGCGCAGACCCTCGCGGGCCCGCCGCTCGGCGTCGGTGATCGGCTCGTCCTCCACGCCGGCCAGCGCTTCCAGCAGGCGCTTGCCCAGTGCTTCGGCGGGACCGGCCCACTCGGAGGCGTGCATCTCGCGGTCCAGGTCCCACACCGGCACGACCAGGCCGTGCGCGCGGAACGAGCCCGCGTAGCGGGAGCCCTCGCCCAGGTCCAGCTCGCCGCGCACGTGCAGGCGCGCCATGGCGTTGAGCAGCTTCTCCTCGGCCTCCGGGCGGACCCAGCGCAGGTGCGCCTTGTCGCCCGCGTCGACCCAGTAGGCGGCCTTCACACCGGGGGCGTCGACGCGCGCGGTCGGCAGGATCGCCGAGTTCGCCCGCTCCAACGACAGCGCCACCTCACCGGTGGGCTGGTTGTCCGGCGGCATCCACCACGCGAAGTCGTCGTGCAGGTCGGGGCTCAGCTCGGCGTCGACGTCCAGGATGTCCTGGAGGCGGCCGGGGTTCTCGCCGTTGTCCGGGCCGACGACGGACAGCGCCTCACCGACCTCGGCGGCCTCGGCCCACTGGATGGCGCGGGCCAGGTCGCGGCTGATGTCGCCGGACCTGATCTGCACCTGGAGGCCGACGAAGGCCGTGCCGTCGCCGCGGACCAGACCGGCCGCCGCCATCGGCAGCACCGTGGCGAGGGTGATCTCGCGGTCGCCCTTGACCAGCGGCAGCTTCACCGTCGCGGCGGGCACGAACTCGCGCAGCGCGATGAGCTCGCACTCCGCGGCCAGTCCCTCGAACGGGCGGGACACCATCACGTCACCGGGGCCGCCTTCGGAGCCGTGGCAGGCCTTGTACCTCTTGCCGGAGCCGCACGGGCACGGCTGGCGGGGGTTGACCCCGTCAGCTGGCTTCGCAGCGTTCTTCACGGCCGTCCGCTTGGCCACCTTTGGCCCTCCTCGCGCTCGCAGTCAGTGCGCAAAGTTATCCGACCGCGACCTGCTCATCCGAGTTGGGCGGAGCTTTCGGCCTCGCCCGCGAGGAGCTCGCGAGTCCTGATGGGCGAGTTCGTGGCCAGGAACCGCACCCCGAGGTCGCGGCACAGCTCGACGTCCTCCCGCGCGTCGACCGTCCAGACGTAGGTGTCGTGGCCCTGCTCCCGGCACCGCTCGACGTAACCGGGGTCGGACCGCAGGAGTTCCACACCGGGCCCGGCGTAGTCGGCCCACGGCGGCAGCCAGCCGTCCCGCCCCTGCTTCCCCATCTTCTCGATGAGCTGCACGGTCGGCAGGCGCGGCGCGTACTCGCGGAGCTTGCGCACGGCCAGCGTGGAGAACGACATCAGGACCACGCGCGCGTCGTCCTTGGTCTCGGGCTTCGACAGCCCGTACCGGCCCAGCGTCGCGGCGACCTTCCACTCGATCCGGCCGGGGAAGCGCGCGGGGTGCTTGGACTCCACGAACAGCTTCAGGTCCGGTCGGGTGGAGGTCACCAGGTCGAGCAGCGCGTCGAACGTCAGCACGCGCTGCGGCTCGTTGTCGTACCAGCTGCCGAAGTCCAGTTCGGACAGCTGGGCCAGGGTCATCTCGCTGACCCGGCCGGTGCCGGAGGAGGTGCGGTCCACGACGTCGTCGTGGATGCAGACCAGGTGGCCGTCGGCGGTGAGCCGGACGTCGCACTCGATCCCGTCAGCCCCCTGGTCGATCGCTAGTTCGTAGGCCGCCAGCGTGAGCTCGGCCCTGTGCGCTGAGGCGCCGCGGTGAGCGACGACGAGAGGTGACACGAGTGGAAACTGTCCGTGACCTGCGGCTCGTCGTCAACTCGCAGAAGGTGAACCACACGATAACTATTTGAGCTGACAAGCACATCGCGTGGACTAACGCAGGTCGACGACATAGCGTTCCGGTCGTGACCAGTGTCGTATTCGACCAGCGGGACCCGGCGTTCATCGCCGACCCCTACCCCGTCTTCGCCGCTCTGCGCGAGCGGGGCGAGGTGCACTGGCACGAGGACATGGGTGTCGCCGTCACCGTGTCGCACGCAGCCGCGTCGGCCGTCCTGCGCCACCGTTCGCTCGGCCGGGTCTGGTCGGACGTGAAACCGGTCGAGGCCTTCACGTCGTTCAACCTCCTGCACCGCAACTCCCTGCTGGAGAACGAGCCCCCGACGCACGGCAGGCTCCGCCGGTTGGTCGCCGCCGCTTTCGGCCGCGGTCACGTGGAACGCCTGAGACCGTGGATCGCGGACCTGTCCGACCGCCTGGTGGACGAGCTGCGCGCGAAGATCGCCGACCAGGGCTCGGCCGACCTGCTGGCCCACGTCGCCGCCCCGCTGCCGGTCGAGGTCATCGCCGAACTGCTGGGCGTCCCCGGCTCGGAGCGCGCGCTGCTCCAGCCGTGGTCCAACGCCATCGTGAAGATGTACGAGTTCAACCTGCCGCAGGACCGGAAGGACGCCGCCGAACGCGCGTCCACCGAGTTCGTCGCCTACCTGCGCGAGCTGATCGCCCTGCGGCGCAAGAACCCCGGCGCCGACCTGGTGAGCGACCTGGTCGCGGTGACCGACACCGACGGCGGCAAGCTGACCGAGGACGAGTTGGTCGCCACCGCCGTGCTGCTGCTCATGGCGGGCCACGAGGCCACCGTGAACGTCATCGGCAACGGCGTCCTGGCCCTCATGCACCACCCCGACCAGTGGCGACGCCTGCTCGCCGACCCCGCGCTGATGCCGACCGCCGCGGAGGAGCTGATCCGATTCGACTCCCCGCTACAACTCTTCGAGCGCACCGCGACCGCCGACGTCGAGATCGCCGGCTACTCCTTGAGACCCGGCGACAAGATCGCCGCGCTGCTCGGAGCAGCCGCCCACGACCCGCTCGTGTTCAGCGAGCCCGGGATGCTCGACATCGGCCGATTCCCCAACCAGCACCTGGGTTTCGGCGCCGGCATCCACTACTGCCTCGGCGCGCCGCTCGCGCGGATCGAGGTGGAGGCGGCGCTCTCGGCGTTGGCGCGCAAGCTGCCCGGCGCGGAACTGGCCGCCGAACCGCGCAGGCGCGCGGAGTTCGTCATCCGCGGCCT
Source organism: Umezawaea sp. (assembly GCA_035559015.1). Lineage (GTDB taxonomy): Bacteria > Actinomycetota > Actinomycetes > Mycobacteriales > Pseudonocardiaceae > Umezawaea. The sequence continues at coordinate 4,521 of DATMCA010001141.1, forward strand.
GCACGAACTGCCGTTGACCTCTAGTACCGGCGCGGGAGCTTGAAGCCCCGTTCGGCCAGCACGGTGCGGAGCCGGTCCGGGTAGTCGGTGATCAGGCCGTCCACGCCGTCGTCGATCAGCTTGTTCATCGTCGCCGGGTCGTTGACGGTCCACGGGATCACCTTGAGGTGGGCGCGGTGGGCTTCGTCGACGAGGGCCTTGGTGGTGAACGGGACGTAGTCCGGGTCGCCGACCTTGCCGCCCTGCGGGTTGCCGTGGACCGGCGAGAGGGCACCGGCGCCGAAGCTCTTCACGGCTTTGACGGGGCTGCCGCCGAAGTCGGCCAGGTCCAGGCCGCCGAGCCACGGCGAGCCGGGGCGCAGGAACTCCGGCTGGGTCAGGGCCACCAGGGCGATGCGGGGTTCCACCTGGCGCATCCGCATCAGCGCGCCCCAGTCGAAGCTCTGCACGGTGACGTTGCGCAGGTAGCCGGAGCGACGGATCTCGCGGGCGGCCACCTGGACGAACTGCTCGCGCGGCGCGGTTTCCCGCGGTGCCGCGGCTTCGACCTTGGTCTCGATGTTGAACCGGATGTCCCGCGCGTGGTGCCTGCGGGCGAGGTCGAAGACTTCGCGCAGCGTCGGCATCTTCGCGCCCGGCGACAGCTCCTGGTCTGGGTACTGGTCCCAGCGGCGGGACCCGCAGTCGAGCGTGCGGACCTGCGCGAACGTCAGGTCCTTCACGTACTTGCCCGTGTACGGGAACGCCGGGTCACCCGGCCACGCGGGAGCCGTGTCGACGCACTTCGCCGGATTCGTCTTCCGGTCGTGCGTCACGACTTCACGACCGTCGGAGGTGATCTGGAGGTCCAGTTCGAGCGTCGTCACCCCGACGCTGAGCGCCTTCTCGAACGCCGCCAGGGTGCTCTCGACGGTCAGCCCGATCCCGCCCCGGTGGGCTTGGAGGTCGAACGAACGCCCGTGGGCGCCAGCGACGCCGGGGACCAGCAAACCGAGTACGACAGCCGCGACGAGTGCCCGCATGGCTCCACCGTGGCAGACCGAGGTGGCCGCGGGGTATCCGCGAGTTGGACGCTAAGCATCTGGACAGAAGTGGTGTCTGTAACTCGCACGAGTTGACCTTGCCGCGAACGTGAAGAGCCTCGTCAGGTTGGATTGAGTTACCACACACAACACACCCGACGAGGCCTTCACCAGTATGCGCCCCGCGCATG
>DATMCA010001142.1:0-2510 GCA_035559015.1 Umezawaea sp.
GCGCAGAACAGCACCGTCCGGAGGCTCGCGTCGTCCGCGAACAGCAGCGGCACCGGGGCGACGGTGCCCGCGGCGAAGGTCGCGACCATGCCGCGGCCGAGCCCGAGCGCGACGCACAGCCGCCGGGACAGCGCGCTGCCCAGCACCGCGCCCGCTCCGGCGCCACCGATGATCACGCCGACCTGGGTGGTCGACATGCCCAGCCCGGTGGTCGCGTGCACCAGGAACGCCGTGGTGGCGGCGGTGTCGAGCACGTTGTAGGCGGCGGCGACCAGCACGGTCGTGCGCAGCAGCGGGTGCGCGAGCACGGCGCGCACGCCGACCGTCACGTCCTGGCTCAGGGTCCGGCGGGTGCGCGGCGCGACGGTCTCCCTGACCCGCACGCGCAGCAGCGTCACGGCGGCCACCAGGAACGTCAGCGCGTCCAGCACCAGCACCAGACCGAGGCCGATCCGGGCGAGCAGGACCCCGGCCAGACCGGGGCCCACCGCCTCGGCGAACGACTGCGCGCCGAACAGCCTCCCGTTGGCGCGCGCCAGTTCCCCCTCACCGGCGACGGTCGGCACGAAGCTCGGGTAGGCGACCTCGCCGATCTGGGCGAGCACCCCCAGCACGACGACACCGGTGACGAACAGGCCGAGGCCGGAGTCCTCGTTGGTCAGCGCCGCCGCGACGGCGACGAGCACGCCCGCCTGGGCGAGCGCGGTGACGACCAGGACCTGCCGCCGTGGCAGGCGGTCCACCCACACCCCGACCAGGGGCGCGGCGACCAGCGCGGGCGCCAGCGCGGCGGCGCGCAGCAGCCCGGTCTCGCCGGAGGTGGCGTGCAGGGTGCCCAGCGCGTAGAGCGGCAGGGCGAGCTTGGTGACCTCGCTCCCCACGAGGCTGAGCAGCTGGCCGGAAACCAGCAGCCGCAGGTTCGTCGAGGTGCGGGGCGCCCTCGCGGGCGCGGTGTTCGTGGTCATCGGATCGGTCCCCCAGAGCGGGCTCGTCGGGCGCGTGAGCGCCCGACGAGCCGCGTGATCACCTAGTCGTCGGACTCCAGGGCCTCCTCGAAAGAAGCCTGCACAGCCGCCGCCTCGTCCGAGTCGAGCAGGGAGTCGTGGAAGGTCGCAGTGGGCATCGTGATCACCTCCTCTCCTGTGGGAGCGGACAACTTCCGTCCGTGCGGCGGGCATGCCGAAGCAGACCCGCCGCACGGACGAAATCCATGCGGGGAATGTGGCGACTGAGTCGGTTGCCGCACGTGGGTGCGAAATGCCGACAAAGAAAGTGAATCGTGAACCGCGCTCCCCAGCGAATCCATCGTGTGGTGATACGTCGACGAGCGCAAGGGCCAATCCAGTGTGACGCGCATCACAATTGACAGGTCTTCGGGAATGCCGCAATGGTGAGTTCGCGGGCAGGTTCGAGCGGGATTCGCCATCGGTGCGAATCGACGCCGGAGAAGGGAAAGCTGCGAGGAGCGCGTCCGCCGCTATTTCGGCGCAGCGGTCGCCGAGCAATTCACCGGGACATGTCGGGTCGGACGGGTGCGCGCTGGCGCGCGTTCGGCCGGACCGGTCCTGTCCACGTCCGGACGAGGAGCGACATGACTGAGCTGATCACCGTGGCCGACGTGCGGCTGACCTCCTTCTGGCACTGCTTCGGCACCGAGCGTCACCGGGCCGACCTGGACACCGTCGTCGGCCTGCTCCGCGCGTCGGGGACCAACGTGCTGCCCATCAACACCCACCGGCTCGACGAGGGCCGCCGCCGCGACGCGCTCGAACACGGCTTCGCCGGCGTCGCCTACGACGAGGTCGGCGAGCGGGTCGACGTCTCGGCGTACGTGAAGATGGTCAACGTCAACCTCCGCACCACCGCTGACGAGGCGGTTCGCATAGCCAAACTGGCCGTGGACATGACCGGCGAGCGGGTCATCAAGCTGGAGGTCCTCACCCCGGACCTGCGGTCCTCGCGCGACGACCAGGTCGTCGAGGCGGCCGAGCGGCTCATCGAGTGGGACGCGTCGCTGGTGGTGCTGCCGCTGCTGTCCAACGACCACGGCGCGGCCCAGCGGGCGGTCGACGCGGGCTGCCCGCTACTGCGGGTCATGGGATCACCCATCGGCGCCCGCGCGGGCATCCTCGACGCGGCGACGTTCGCCAAGACCTGCGAGCTCCCCGTGCCCGTCGTCCTGGACGGCGGCGTGGGCACCGTCGACCACGTGCGCGACGCCGCCGCGGCCGGTGCGGCCGGAATTCTGGTGAACAGCGTCCTGTTCGACGACGGCCGCCCCCCGGTCCAGGTGATGACGGATTTCCGGGAAGCGGCGGAATCGCACTTCGGAATGGGCGCGCTTCAGGAAACCGGTACCTCCTGAGCAAATATTCGCGAGGGTGAAGGATCCTCGGCCGACATTCTTTGACCAGCCTTCGTGTCGGTTTTTATTTATGTGGCGATGCGGTGCGCACATTGCCGTGCGCGTGCCACCGGGGTGCCTGTAGTGCGTGTTTTCCGCAGGAGGA
>DATMCA010001143.1:0-2614 GCA_035559015.1 Umezawaea sp.
CCCGCGAAGCTGGTCTTCCTGATCGCCGCGCCGGAGGGCGGCGGGGCCGAGCACATGACGATCCTCGCCGCGCTGGCCCGCAGGCTCGTCCGGGCCGAGTTCAAGCAGGTCCTCACCGCCGCGACCGATCCCGCCGAGGTCGCCGCGTACGTCCGCCGGGAGGTGACCCCGTGAAGTTCGTCGCCGTCACCGCGTGCCCCACGGGCATCGCGCACACGTACATGGCCGCCGAGTCGCTGGAGCAGACGGCGAAGGCGAACGGGGACACCATCGAGGTGGAGACGCAGGGGTCGGCCGGGTCGGCTCCGCTGGACCCGCAGGTCATCGCCGACGCCGACGCGGTGATCTTCGCCGTCGACGTGGCTGTGCAAGGTCGGGAGCGGTTCGACGGCAAGCCGATCGTCGAGGTCGGCGTCAAGCAGGCCATCAACGGCGCGGCCGGCGTGTTCGACCAGGCCAGGGAGGCGGCGAAGGCGGGCTCACCGAAGCCGCGGCTCACCACGAAGGTCAGCGCGAACGACCGGACGGGCACCAGGATCCGGCAGTGGCTGATGACCGGGGTCAGCTACCTGATCCCGTTCGTCGCCGCAGGCGGTCTGCTGATCGCGCTGAGCTTCGCCCTCGGCGGCTACGAGATCGTCAACGCCCCCAAGGTGACCGACCAGTTCGACGCGGGCTCGCTCCAGGGGTGGGCCGCGCTGATGTTCCAGATCGGGTCGGCCGCGTTCGGGTTCCTGGTGCCGGTGCTGGCGGGGTTCATCGCGTTCGCCATCGCGGACCGGCCCGCCATCGCGCCGGGGTTCGTGGGCGGTGCCATCGCCGTCACGGTCGGCGCGGGCTTCCTCGGCGGCCTGGTCGCGGGCCTGCTGGCCGGCGGGGTCGTCAGCGCGCTGAAGCGGATCAGGGTGCCGCGCTCGGTCGCGGGCATCATGCCGGTGGTGGTCTACCCGCTGCTCGGGTCGATCGTGGTCGGCGTCCTGATGTACGTCGTGGTCGGCAAGCCCATCGCCGCCGCCACGACCGGCCTGACGAACTGGCTCAACGGGTTGAGCGGCGCGAGCGCGCTGCTGTTGGGGGCGCTGCTCGGGCTGATGATGGCGTTCGACATGGGCGGCCCGGTCAACAAGGCGGCGTACGCGTTCGCCGTCGGCGGCCTCACCACGGGCACCGGCACCTCGTTGCAGATCATGGCCGCGGTGATGGCGGCGGGCATGGTGCCGCCCCTCGCGTTGGCCCTGGCGTCGACCGTTCGCAAGGCGTTGTTCACGGAGGTCGAACGGGAGAACGGCCGGGCCGCGTGGTTGCTCGGGGCCTCGTTCATCACCGAGGGCGCGATTCCGTTCGCCGCCGCCGATCCGCTGCGGGTCATCCCGAGCATCATGCTCGGCTCGGCCACCACGGGCGCGTTGTCGATGGTGTTCGGGGTGACGCTGCGCGCTCCCCACGGCGGTATCTTCGTGCTACCCCTGATCGGGAAACCGCTGCTGTTCGTGGTCGCGCTGGTGGTCGGAACGCTGATCTCCACGGTCGCCGTCATCCTGCTGAAACAGCTCAAAGCGGGCGCTCCCGAGAGCGCCGCGACAGCGGTGAGCGCCACCGCCGTGAGTGCGTGATTACCTGATCGGGAAGAGAGTCCGGATGCCGATGATTAGTTCTTGCGGACCTTGACCGACGCGGTCGTTATACGAGTCATATGGGTTTGGTATATGTTGTGTGATCTGCATCACTTGACTAGACAAAATCACCGCAGTTAAGTAGGGGAGTTGTTATCGGCCGCTGAATGAAATGGGGATCAACCAGTGGCTTTCATCATTGAGATGATTTTCCGAGACGCTGGCGACGTGCGCAGATCGATTCATGTGGCACATCGTGATTACTGGAAGCGTCTTGCCGATCAAGGAGTCCTGATCGGCGGCGGGTTGGTGGGTGACGGCTCGGCGGCGATGCTGCTGTGCCAGGCCTCGGACGAGCACGCGGTCCGTGAGCTCATCCGAGCCGACCCGTACATCAGGTCGCACGTGATCGCGGAACTCCGCGTTCGCCAGTGGCACGTCCTCATGGGTGTGCCGCAGGTGGAACGTCCGGAGCCCGCGCTGGTGCGACCGCGTGACGGGCAGGCGGTCGACGCGATCGACCACGACCCGCTCACGCCGCACGAACGGCGGATCGCGCTGATGATGTTGGAGGGCAAGACCAACCGCCAGATAGCCGAGCACTTCTCGGTATCCACCCGCGCGGTCGAACTCCACATCACCCGCATCTACCGCAAACTGGAGATCGGTCGCCGCGCGCAGCTCGCCGCGGCGATGTCCTGGGGGCAGGGTCAACGGTCCTACCTGTAGGCGCGACGGCGCTCTCCGATCCCGGAGGGCGCCGTTCGTCATATTCCACGCGGGTACGGTGGGCGTACGTCAATAGTTCATGGCGGTGGGTCACGTCACATTAACCCCCGCTAACGCCATATGAGATGAATAGACTGCTACCAGTTGGTAACTTCACTGGTGGGAGTCTGTCTTGCGTCGTCGTGCCCTGGCCGCGGTCCTCACGGCTGTCGTGGCCACGTCGGCCTGTGCCTCCTCCGACGCGCCCACCGTCAAGTCCGGTCCCGGCGTCA
>DATMCA010001144.1:0-3937 GCA_035559015.1 Umezawaea sp.
GGGTCAGCCTCAGGTCTCCGGCGTCGGGGTGGTCCACCGCCTCGATCGCCGCCAGCTCGACGAGCACCTGCGCCCGCCGCGCTCCGGACAGCGGCTCCACCAGGGCGCGCCGCAGGAACCGCACCGCCGTGCCGCGCGGGCTGGACGACCGGGTGTTGTGCGCCGCGGCGCACAGCACGTCGACCGCCCAGCCCGCGCCGACGGGACCGGCGCCGAGCAGCAGCGTGGCGGTGTCCGTGTCCGGGGCCAACGAGCGGTGCGCCAGGTCCGCGGCGCGCGCGTGCAGGTCCTCCCGCTCGACGGCGGTCATCGTGGCCAGCACGCAGGTGGTCACCACGTCGTCGGCCACCAGCCGGTCGCCGCGCGAGGACACCAGCGCGACGTCGCCGAGCAGGCGCGTGGCGTGGGACAGCGGGGTGGAGCCGAGGTCGGAGAGGGAGCACAGGACGTCGACCGGCAGCACCCGACCCGCGATCACCACGACTTCGAGCAGCGACAGGACCTCGCGGGACATCTGCCCGAGCGCGGCCGTAGTCCGCGAACGCCGCTCGTCGGCGACCAGCGAGTGGACGTCCACCACGCCGCGCACACCGGACTCGCCGAGCCGCGCCAGCACGCTGGTCAGCACGGCGGGATTGCCCCCGGTGGCGGCGAACAGCTCGTCGGTGAGGGCGACCGCGTGCTCGCCGACCCGTTCGCCCACGACCTCGGCCACGCCCTCCCGGCTGAGCGGTTCCAGCCGCAGCAGGTGGTACGGCTCCCTGCCGAGCGGCCCGTGCAGGTCGTGCGAGCCGCTCGTCGTCGCGGGCAACTGCGCCAGGGAACTGGTGCTGGACAACAGCATCGTCAGCGAGGTGCCCGGCAGGCGCCTGGCCATCGCCTGCATCCACAACCGGGTGTGCGGGTCGACCAGGTGCACGTCGTCGATCACCACGAGCAGCGGGGCTTCCCGTCCGAGGGACAGGAAGTGGCGGCACAGCAGCGGAACGGCCACCCCGTCGGGCACCGCCGAGTCCCACAGGGCCTCGCCCACCTCCGGTGGGAGGTCGGCCCCGCCGGAGGTCAGCAGTTGCGACACCGCGCCGAACCGAAGACCGGCCTCGATCACGCCGCCGGTCGCCGCCAGGACCCGCACGCCGTCGAGTTCCGCCGTTCGCGCCACCCGCGTCAGCAGGGCCGTGCGGCCGCTGCCCGGAGGTCCGACGACCAGCGCGACCGACGTCTCCTCCTCGCGGGTGCGCTCCACCACACCGGCGAGCAGCGCGAGTTCGGCGTCGCGCTCGACCAGGGTGTCGGGCAGGCGCGCGGCGCTGGGGTGCGAGCGCGCCATCATCGGCCGACCTCCGAACTCGGCACCAGGAAGCCGCCCGCGGGCGCCGGCCACAGAACGGGGGCGAGGTCGCTGCGCCCCGCGACGCCGAGCTTGCGGTAGACCCTGGACAGGTGGACCTCGACCGTGCGGACGGTGAGGAAGACGGCCTCGGCGATCGCCTGGTTCGTCCAGCCCGCCGCGGCCATCTCGGCCACCCGCCGCTCCCGGCCGGTCAACAGCTCCAGGGGCGACTCGCCGTGCGGTCGTGCCCGGCCACCCGCCCGCGCCAGCACCACCCTGGACCTGGTCGCCTGGGCGCGGTCGCCGTTGAGGGCGGAGAGTTCGATCGAGCGGTGCAGGTGCTCCCGCGCGTCCTTGGGGTTGTCCAGGCGCAGCAGTGCCCTGCCCAGCAGGTACTCGGCTCTCGCGTGCTCCAGCCGGGCGGGGGTGGAGGCGAGCACGCGTACGCCCTCGATCAGCAGCGGGATGCCCACCCGACCGGAGGTGCAGGTGCCGAGCGCGGTCAGCACCATGCCCCGCGCACGGGGCGTGCCCCACAGGTCGGCCTGCTCGGCCACGGACTCGACCAGCTCCCGGCCCTCGCCCGCTCGCCCCAGTTGCGCGAGCACGCAGGCGGCGTCGAACCACCACGGCGCGAACACCGGGTTGCGGACGCCCGCCTCGGCCAGGCTCGTCCCGCACCGCTCCAGCAGGGCGAGCGCCCCGTCGAGGTCGTTGAGCCAGAGCCGGGTCCTGGCCGCGGCCATCAGGTACCCGTGGTACTCCAGCGTGCAGTCCTCGAACTTCGGCCGCCCGACCCGGTCGAGCAGCGTCTGCGCGCGCGGTGCTTCGAGGCGGTGTGCCAGCACGGTCGCCAGCACGATGTCCGGCATCGTCGGGTTGGTGCCCCACCGGCTCTGCTCGGCGATCTCGATGGCGGTCTGCGCGTCCGCGGCGGCCTCGGCGAGGTGACCGCGCCACAACCACACGGACGACCGCATGGTCAGCGCCATGTGCAGGGTCCACGTCTGGGCGTTGGTCTGCGCGTCGACCATCAGCGTGTCCAGGACGCGCAGCGCGGAGTCGACCTCGTCGGCGAGGTGGAGCGCCAGCGCGGAACCCATCAGCGACCACCCGCCGGGGGCGAAGAACTCACCCCGGACGGCGCGCTCGGCCCGTTCGACGACCGAGGCCGCCCGTGCTCCGTCCAGCGCGCCGATCGCCGCCATCACGCCCAGGGCTTGGCGTTCCCCGAGCGTGACGCCGTCGGGCGCGGGCATGGCCCGGACGCGGGCCATCGCCGCCGGGGCCGTAGGACGGCTGCCGATCCCGGCGATGAGCAGCGCGGACTCCAGCAGGACGCGCAACTCCCCGTCCGCGGCGCTCGGCTCGTCACCGATGACCTCGTCGAGCCGGTCGAGCACCCCGGTGAGCGTGGTGACCGCCTGCGGCGCCCGGTGCACGGCCAGGCAAGCCAACCCGAGCTGGAGCGCGATCGTCGCGCGGGCCCGCACGTCCTCCACGAGCGAGAGGGCCCACACGAGGTGCCGCACGGCCGCGTCGGGGTCGGACTGCGCCAGCACCCTGGCGAGGTGTGTTCGAATCGACGGGCCCGCGGGCTCCAGTTCCAGGGCGCGGATGAGGTGGCGGGCGCCCGCGGCGGGCGCGCCGCGGCTCTCCGCGCTGGTCGCCGCGTCGCGCAGCACGCCGAGCATCCACCGTTCGGTGAGCTTGGGGAGCTGGTGCAGCTGGCAGGCCACGTCCTCGGCCGGTCTGCCCGCGTCGTTGAGCAGCACGGCCGCCTTCGTGTGCAACGCGGTCAGCTCATCGGGCGTGCACGCGTCGAGGACCGCGGCGCGGATCGTGTCGTGCCGGAGTTCGACGGTCGTGTCGCACAAGATGCGATCCCCCCTGAGTTCCCGGACGGCGGAGTCGAGCACGTGGTCGGACACCCCCGCCAACCCGGCGACCAGTTCGGCCGCCTCGCCGCCGAGCGCGGCCAACGCCCTGGCGACCGCCCTGGCGTGCGGGGACATGCGCCTCAGGCTGCCGAGCACCGAATCGGCCATCACCAGCCTGCCGACCTCGGCGACCTTCCTCGCGCCGGAGCGGTCGAAGGTCGTGCCCGCGGCGCGCAGCTCACCCAGCAGCCGGTCGAGCAGCAGCGGGTAGCCACCGGAGACCTCGGCGCACCGGAGGACGAACTCCTCGTCGGCGACGACGCCCGTCGTCGCGGTGATCAAGTCCCCCACGGAGGCCGTGGGGAGGGGGCCCAGGTCGATCAACCGGCAGTTGGGCAACGCCACCAGGTCGGCCAGGGGACCGCGCACCGGTTCGGCGCTGCGCTGCGTCAGCAGCACGCGCAGCGGCAGGTTCTCGGCGCGGCGCAGCAGGAAACCCAGCCAGGACAGCGACCACTCGTCGCACCACTGGACGTCGTCGACGACGAGCACCAGCGGTTCGCCGGTGCTCATCAGGTTGACCGCCAGCCAGTACAGGCCGTGCTGGACGGCGTAGGACTCCGGCCGCCCGCTGTCCGGCAGCACGTACGGCGTGGGCGCGAGAGCGGACCAGGCGAGCGCGGCACTGCCCGCCAGCAACGGTGATCCGGGGCCGAGTTCGCCT
>DATMCA010001145.1:0-15755 GCA_035559015.1 Umezawaea sp.
TCCACTGCGGCCGAACGCCAGGGCCAACGAGCGTGGTGAGCGGCTCGTCGTCGGCCACCGGGTCGACCAGGACCTCCTGCTTGAGCCGGTAGCCGGGCACGTACCCGGCGACTTGCCCGGCCATCGCCTCGACACTGGCCCGGATGGTGACGGGGTCGGCGTCCCCAACCAGGCAGAACACCGTGTCGCGCATGATCATCGGCGGGTCCGCCGGGTTCAGACGACAATCGCCTTGCCGCGCTCGGCGCCCCCGGCTTCTCCGTGCACAGGCCTCGGATCAGCTGTCCGGACAGGGCCCTGGGACCGGCCCGGCGGGGCAGGTGCCGACCCTCAACGAGGGTTGTTCCGGCTCCGGTAGGCCACGACGCTGGCCCGGTGCGCGCAGGTTCGGGTGCAGTACTGCTTCGAGCCGTTGCGCGAGAGGTCCGCGAAGGTGGCCCGGCAGGCCGGCCCGGCGCAGACGCCGAGACGAGCGGGACCGAGCGTGGTGATCACGGAGGCCAGTGCGCTGAGCGTGGTCGCGGCCAGGTGCGCCGAGCAGTTGTCCGTGCCGGAGGTGACCTCGGTCCACCAGCGGCCGTGATCGTGGCGCAGCACCGGGGTGGCACCGCCACGCCGCAGACCGTCGTTGATCAGGGCCGCGGCTCCGGCTGCGTCGGTGCTCGCTCGTTCGAGCACGGCGCGCACCGTCTCGCGCACCTCGCGGACCTCCGCCAGGTCGGCGCGGGTGAGACGCCGCCGCGGACCAGCCCCTTCGGCCGCGGGATGGTCGTCGAGGAAGGCCCGGAGCTGCTCCACGGTCTCGAGCGCGTCCTCTCCCCTGACCGGCCGCAAGGTGTTGGCGAGATCGACGGCCGTCTGGACCGCCGATGGCCTGTTACACGCATCCAGCATTTGACGTGTCTCCTCGAGCTCCGTAGCGTGACACTCAAACCGGCTATCACGTGTCACAACCATACGTGAGAGGAGGCGATGATGCCGCAGACGATCCCGTCCAAAGAGGCCCACGGCGAGGAGTCGAACCCGACACCGGACGGACGACGGCTGGGGCTGACCCTGGGGCTGCTGGTGCTGCCGATGTACGTGGCACTGGGAGCCCCGTCGGTGGCGCTGCCGGCCATCGGCCGCGAGCTGGCGGTGCCGTTCGGGGCCACGGCGTGGATCCTCGCCGCGTGGTCGCTGACCTCCGCGCTCGCGATGCCGGTCGCGGGCCGGCTGCTGGCCCGGTGGAACCCCTTCCAGGTCCTCGTCGTCGGGGTCGTGACCCTCGCCGCGGGCTCCGCGCTTGCCGGATTCGGCCCGACGCTGCCCGTCGTGATCGCCGGCCGGCTGATCGGCGGCGCCGGGGCGGGCGCGACCGTGATCGCCGTCTTCGCCGCCGCCACCGCCCTTCCCCGGCGGGACCGGATCCGCGCGCTGGGGATCATCGCCGCCGCCAGCGCGACCGCGTCGGGGTCCGGCACCCTGCTGGGCGGAGCGGTCACCGCCTGGCTGGGCTGGCGCGCCGTGCTCGCGATCCCGGTCCTCGCACTGCCTCTCCTGCTGGCCGCCCTGCCGAGCAGGCGCGCGTTGACGCGGAAGAGCGGCGGCCCGGCCGGGCGATTCGACGTCGTCGGCGCGACCGTGCTCTCGGTGCTCGCCTGCTCGGTGATCACCTTGCTGCAGGCACACTCCGTCGGCCTGCCCACCCCGGTCACGCTCGTCGTGGCCGCCGCCGGAGTGCTGGCCGCCGTGGGACTGTGGTGGCGCGTGCGAAGCACGCCCGACGGGTTCGTGCCCCGGCGAGTGGTCACGGCCCGCGGTTTCCCGGCGGCCGGGCTCGTCGGCGGGACGATCTTCGCCGGCTACTACGGGGTGCTGTTCCTCGCCCCGTCCCTGATCGAGCACGCCACGGGCGGCGGCGCCCTCGAAGCCGGCGTGCTCCTGGTCCCGGCCGCCGCCTGCTCGGTACTGGCCGGGCGGCTGGCCGGCACCTTGGCCGGCCGGTTCACCGGTTGGCAGGTATCGGCCGGGCTCGCGGTTCTCACCGTCGCCGGCGTGCTCGTGGTCGCGGTCTTCACCGGGCCGGTTCCGGTCATCGCCGGCACGGCGCTGACCGTGTGCGGCTTCGCCGGCGCCCAGGCCGTACTGGTGGGCCTCGCAACGGACCTCGTCGCCACGGGCGACCGCGACACGGCACAGAGCCTGCTCAACTTCATGAACGCCCTGGGCGGCGGAATCGGCCCGGCCGCCGTCGCGGGCCTGTCCGGCATCGTGCCGGTGCCAGTGGCCCTCGCCCTGCTCGCAGCACTCCCCCTGGGTGGACTCATCGTCAGCCTGACCCGGCGCCCCGGCGCCTGACCCGCATCCGATCCGACAACGCCTTGCCCGAGGAAGCCCGAGGAAGGGAGCCCCGCCATGGCCGCCGAGCCGTTCGAGGCCAGCGTCACCGAAGCCGAGATCGCGGATCTGCGCGCACGGTTGCGCCGGACGCGGTGGCCCGAGCCCGAGCCGGTGGACGACTGGTCACAGGGGGTGCCGCTGGCCTACGCGCAGGAACTGTGCCGCAGCTGGGCCGAGGACTACGACTTCGGGTTCGCCGAGCGGCTGAACGCTTTCCCGCAGTACCGCGACACCATCGACGGGCTGGGCATCCACTTCCTGCACGTCCGCTCGCCGGAGCCGGACGCGTTCCCGCTGGTGCTCACGCACGGGTGGCCGGGTTCGGTGCTCGAATTCCTGGAGATCCTCGGTCCGCTGACCGACCCACGCGCGCACGGCGCCGATCCGGCGGACGCGTTCCACGTGGTCGCGCCGTCGCTGCCCGGCTACGGCTGGAGCGACAAGCCGTCGACGACCGGGTGGGGCGTCACGCGCATCGCGCGCGCCTGGGACACCTTGATGGTCTCCCTGGGTTACGAGCGGTACGGCGCGCAGGGCGGTGACTGGGGTTCAGCGGTTTCCGGCGCGCTGGGCGAGGTGGCGCCCGAGCGGGTCGCGGCCGTCCACCTGAACCTGGGGTCCGTGGCGGCGGGCACGTTCGACGACCCGACGCCCGCGGAGCTGGCGAACCTCGAGGCCGCGAAGGAGTTCCAGCGCACCGGCCGGGGGTACTCGGCGCAGCAGGCGAGCCGGCCGCAGACGCTCGGCTACGGCCTCACCGACTCCCCTGCGGGCCAGGCCGCCTGGATCGCCGAGAAGTTCTGGGCCTGGACGGACCACAGCGGCCACCCCGAGGACGCGGTGTCGCGGCAGGCGATCCTCGACGAGATCTCGGTCTACTGGTTCACCGCCTCGGCCACGTCGTCGGCGCGCCTGTACTGGGAGAGCTTCACGCACTTCCGGGACAAGGTCACCGCGCCGTCCGGGCTGTCGGTCTTCCCGCGCGACATCTCCCGTCCGTCGCGGCGGGAGGCCGAGCTGCGGTTCACCGACCTGCGCTGGTTCGAGGAACTGTCACGAGGAGGCCACTTCGCCGCGCTGGAGCAACCGGACTCGCTGGTCGAGCAGGTGCGCGGGTTCTTCCGCCTCTTCCGTTGACTGTCGGCCGCTTCGGTGAAGCCTCGCACGCCCCGCGGGATGGGCCTGCCGGCGGCAAGCATGGTCACACCGTCCCGAGTGGACGTTCGACACGAGAAGGTGTTGCGGCGCCGACTTGCGGACGAGGCGTACGCAGTCACGAGTCCCGGATCGGACCAGCCCGAAGCCAGTTCACGAACGAGTACGGACGCCGGCCAGAATGTCCGCGACGAACAGCCCTGGTTCAACAGTGAAGCAGAGCTGAGCGTCGACGCCCCGGTAAGTCGCGACGAGATCTACCTCCGGAGGCAACCCGCGACTATCAGGATCCCGCTGACTATCAGAAGTCCCAGGCGGCCCGGATCGCTGCCGCCTCGCGTTCGGCCTGGCGCCTGCCGATGTGGAACGCCCGGCCGGCGGTCTCCGGGTCCATCATCTTCACCGGCGCTTCGAGGTCGCCGAAGTCGGGGTCGACGGCCACCAGCCGGGTTTTTCCGCGCAACTGGGCCACTTCGGCGTCCGCCTTGATCGTCGAAGGGGATCGATCGCTGCCGGGTGCGCCGCTCGGGGCCTCGATCGGCAGGCAGGACACGACCACGAGAACGTCGCTCGGTGGCGCCGCCGCCGCGTTCAGGTGGTTCACGATTCCGCCGTCCATGTAGCGGTTTCCGTTGATGGTGACGGTGGGGAACAACATCGGCACGACGCAACTGGCCGCAACCGCGTGCAGCAGCGGCACACCGGATTCTTCGCCCCACACGACGAGCTCGCCGGTGCCGGTGTCGATCGCCGTGCAGTGGAACCCGGCGGGCCAGGCGACACCGTCGAGTGTTCCGAGCAGGCCGAGGTAGTCGTCTTCGGTGAGCGTGGTCGACGCTTCCTGTGTTGCAGAGCCGATCGCCCGCAGCGCTTGCTGCGGGTCGGCAGCGAAGACGGCTTGGCGCGACGCGTCCAGGAAGCTCTGCGAGCCCGCCCCCAAGCTGTCGAAGTCGAGTTTCTTCCCCACCTCCGCCAGGATGGCGAGCGCGTCGGTGACGTCACGGCCGCAGGCCAGCATCGCACCGACCAGGGATCCCGCCGACGTTCCCACGATCGCCGGTGCTTCCGCCAAGTCGACGCCGGCTTCACGCAGTCCGGTGAGCAGGCCCGTCTGCCAAGCGACGCCAACGGTTCCGCCGCCGCCGAGAACGACCGCGTGGGTGGGTGAGCCATTTCCGTGAAGAGTCATTGCTGTTCCTTCCGTGATGTTATGTGGATACCGAAAAGGGAGCAGGCGTTGCCTGCGGTGAACTCGTCGCGGTCTTCGTCGGTCGGGGACTCGGTGAGGAACTTCTCGATGTCCGTCTTGTCCGGCTGCTGGAAGGGGTAGTCGGTCGAGAACAGCTGGTCGGGCGTCGTGACTTCCAGGACATGACGCAGCAGCGTGGGATCGAACATCCCGGGACCTGGTGATGTGGGGGTCGAAGCCGCCGCAGACGGCTTCACGGACCGTGCGCGAGGGATATCCGCGGGTGGATGAAGATCGGCTGCCGCAGGGCCGCGACGGCGAACAGGTCGTCATAACGCGAGTCGTCCAACGGCCACTGCCGATGTGAACTCGGGCAGGTTCCAGTGTTCTTCGATCGCGATGAGTGCCACGCCACGCCTCCGGTCCACTACGAGCAGTCCACTCAACCGCTGTTGAGCGAAACGGTACACGAATCGCTCAACAGCGGTAGAGTGAAGCCGTGACCGAAACCTCCCGCGACGCCAAACGCGCCCGCACCGCACAGCGGATCCTCGACGCCGCCAGGCAGGAGTTCGCGACGCGAGGCTTCGAGGGCACGACGATCCGGGGCATCGCCGCCGTGGCGGGAGTGGATGCCTCGCTGGTGATGCAGCACTACGGCTCGAAGGCGGCCCTGTTCACCGCGGCCGTCCAACTGCCCAGCGACGACGCCGAGAGCGCCGCCGAGCACCTGCTGGAGGTCCTCACCAACCGACTGCTCGACCTGCCCCCGGAGACGAGCGCACTCGTCCGGTCCATGCTCACGGTGCCCGAAGCCGCCGACTCGATGCGGGCCTACCTCGACGAACGCGTCGACAACCTCGCCAGGTCACTGGAAGGTGACGACGCACACCTACGCGCCCTGATCACCGTGAGCGGCATCCTCGGCCTGACGATCACGCAGCACTTCCTGAAGTTGCGCGCCTTCGAAGGCGCCTCCCACGAAGAGTTGCTGCGGGCCGCACGCGGCTGGACCGCGTACTTGTCGAGCGACTCGTAGGACCGTTCAGCAGCAGGCGATCGTTGTCCGCACTCGGTTGCCGTCGCGCGGGCTGGGCGTGCGTCAGGCGTGTTGTCCCGAGGACCGCCAGGCTCCGGGCGGCTTCCAGCGCGAGGGAACGGGTCGCGGTCGCGGGCCGCGGCGAAACCGACCCCGGCCGGGACAGGCTGGAATCCGCCACGACTGCGGCATCGTTACCGCAGTCGCACGTTGCCGATTGCCAGGTCGAACACGGACGAGAGCGACAGAGCGGTGTCGTGACGGCTCCACGTCTCCTGCGCCGACACGAAGCATGCGAACACGGCAGCGACGGTCGCCGAAAGGATGACCTCGTCAACCGCGGGCGCGTCGCCAGGACCTACGCCCTGCGCACGGGCACGCAGCAGTTCCACCACTTCTCGCTGTGCCTCGTGCATCTGCTGTAGATATCGACCCAGCAACGCGGGGGTCGAGAAGATCGCTTGATGCAGCGCTCGGGCCGCAGCGCGATCGGGCCGACCGTCGACGTGCCGGGTCAGCGGCTCGAACGCCACGCGCAGTGACGTCCACACCGCTTCGCCGGACGGCCGCGACCGCAAGGTCGCCACGAGCAACTCGACGGAGACGGTGAACCGGCTCACGAGAATGTCGTCCTTCGCCGGGAAGTACCGATACACCGTCCGCATCGACATACCGCACTCGGCAGCGATGTCATCGATCGTCGTCGCGTCGTAACCACGAGCCAGAAACAAACGCTCCGCCGTCTCGGCGATGTCGTCGCGCACGGCACGACGTTTGCGGTCCTGGAGCCGCCCGCCCCGGTCAGTCACCTCACCACGATAGCACGCCTTGCCATTTATGTCATGACGTGACAATGTTGTCGCGCCATGACACCAGTATCGCGGAATGAAGGGCTGCCACGCGATGAAAATTCTGATCCTCGGCGCAACCGGTGCCACGGGCGGCTTGTTCACGGAAGCGGCCCTGCAGGCGGGGCACGAGGTGATCGCCCTGGTCCGAGACCCGAGCAGACTCGCCGGGCAGCCCGATCTTCAGGTCATCGCCGGTGATGCCCGGGATGCACGCTCGCTCGCCGCCGCGGCCGAGAAGGCCGACGCGCTCGTCAGCTGCCTCGGCGTCGGTAACACCCGCAACCCGAACGATCTGATTCTCGACACCACGCGGGCGGTCATCTCCGCCGCCGAGCAGACCGGCCTGCAGCGCATCGTGTTCCAGTCCGCCTTGGGGGTCGGCGCCTCCTACCCGAAGACGTCAGTCCTGATGCGTCTCGGATACCGCCTCGCACCCGCCGTGTTCCGCGACAAGGCCGCCGGCGAAGACCTGCTCACGGCCAGCGACCTGAACTGGACGCTGGTTTACCCCGGTGTGCTCACCAATGGCCCCCGCACGGGCAATGTCACCGCGAGCGGTCTCGACGCGCTCACCTGTCTGCCCGGCCTTCCTCGCATCTCCCGCGCAGATGTGGCCAAGTTCCTCCTCGACACCACCACGACCGGCACGTGGACCCGGCAAATCGCCGTCATCACGACGAGGAACTGACCGCAACAAGGTTATTACCGAGCCCGCTAGGTATTGCACGAAGACACAGCCCACGGCAGTCGCGAGCTACGCGACTGGATGCATGACCGCGGTATCGGTGTCGCACAGCCCGCAAAGGCATCGAGTTCGGTGACAGGCTTGGTCGACACCGCTGGGTCGTCGAACGCACCAGCGCCCGGACGTTCAACTACCGCCGACTGGCCACTCGATCGTTCGACGAGGATTGACCCGGCTCACGAATCAAGGTCGGCCATATCCATGGTGATCATGACCGGTGCGGCCGTCACAGCCACCGAGCCATCGGCTGCAGCGAGATTCTCTTGTACGTACTGGCCGTCCACCAGGCGATACGCAGTCAAGGTCGGCAGGTCACGCAGATCGTCGGGCTGGTCAACCGTCCACAGGAACGGCACACCTGCGGCGGCGTAACCGGCCATCTTGGTTTCCCGCTCGGCGCGAGGCTTGCCGGGTGTCCAGATCTCCACCGCCAACGCGACGGTCTCCGCGGCGAAGCTGGCTCCGACCGGTTTGCAGGTCAGCACGACCACGTCCGGGATGAGGGCCGTGCGCCACGCGGTGGAGATCCGCACGTTCACCGCAGGGACCACGTGCAGGTCTGCGCGGCCTGCGGCACGCAGCGCGTCGTCCGCCAGACGGGTCAGGCGGTAGGCCGCGTACTGGTGTTCGCCCGAGGGCGCTGGAGAAACGTGGAGGTATCCGAAAATGAGTTCGAGACGTGAGCCGTCCACCGAGGGAGGTCACAAATATCACACTGAACCGCCCCAGGTTCGAGAGAGACTCTGATGTGCCCTCGATTTTGCGGAGTCGGGTCACTGGACTTCATGCTGATGATCCCCAGGAGAGGTCAGCATGCCCAGGAGTTACCCGCCGGAGTTCCGCAGCAAGGTCCTCGACCTGGTCACGGGTGTGCGAGCAGTCCGGGAGCGGTCTGGCGGGTGAGAGCTCGATCAGCCAGTCGAGACCGAGTTCGAAGCCCGCCTCGGGAGCGTCGTCGTGTAGCAACTCGGAGACACCTGTGCCGGCGAGATGGGGAAGCTCGCCGGCACCGATCCGGGTCTGGACATACTCCGTGGTGACCTTGAGATGTGCGGCGCTCACCTCGTCCGCGGTCCGGCGGCGGATCCCCCGGACAGCTCGGCCTGCACGTGGCCGAACGTGAAGGTGTCGACCGCGAGGACGAGCGCACGGCGCTGTCAGCGTCGAGCCCGCAGACCGCGGCCGCGGATTCGTCCAGGCGCTTGAGCGAGGCCGGGCCCGGCCCGGCAAGCAGCGCGCGCACTGCCTCAGCGGTGACGGCCGCGGAAGCTTGGCAGAAGTCGAACCCCCCGATGGGCCGGGTGCTCGGTGGCGGTGTCGGTGAGGGCTTTGGGCGCCGAACGCGCGGATCGTGGTGAGTTCGGGCCAGGCCTCGACGTTGAGCGCGGTCGCCCCGTGAGCGTGGAGCTTGAGCTGCGCCAGCCGAGCTACTCGATCTCCACGCCCCACCTGGGCAAGACTTTCAGGGAGTCTTGAGGATGCCCCCGTCGACGACCCAGTTGGAGCCGACCGCGCTGGGCATCGCCGGCGACGCCAGCAACAGCACCGCCCGGGCGATCTCAGCGGGTTCGATCAGCTTGCCGGTCACCATTCCCGACTGCTCCGGCATGGCCGCGAGCAACGACTCCTGGTCCACGCCCATGCTCGCCGACAGCCGTCCCACGTAGCCGTCCGGGCTCGTCAGGATCGCGGTCCGGGTGGCGCCGGGGGTGACCACGTTGACCCGGACGCCCGTCTCCCCCAGTTTCTCCGCCAACCCGCGGGAGAACGCGCTCAGCCCGGCCTTGGCCGCGGCGTAGGACAGCGGCACCCCACGCGGGTCGCGCGCGGAACTCGAGCTGATGTTCACGATCGCCCCCCGCGCCCGCGACAACGCCGGCAGCGCGGCCCGCGTCATCTCCACGGCGGCGCGCAGGTTCAGCGCGAGCACCTCGTCCCACACCCCGCCGGAACCGCCGATGGGGTCTAGGAGATCGGAGCCGGACGCTTCCCCGCCGCCCGCGTTGTTGACGAGCACGTCGAGGCGCGGGTCGCTCGCGAGCACGGTGTCGAGCACCCGCTGCGGCGCGCCGGGGTCGAGGAGGTCGGCGGACACGAACGTCGCGCCGGTGGCTTCGAGCTCAGGGGTGTTCTTCCGCGACACGGCGACGACTTCGGCGCCTTCGGCGACGAACGCCTCGACCGTCGCCAGCCCGATACCCCGGCTCGCCCCCGTCACGAGGACACGCTTGCCCGCAAGATCCAGATCCATGGTGGTTCTCCGTTCGCGTCCGACTTGACTCTACAAATGCTACACCGAAGTCTCATTTAGTCGATGAGTCAAGACATCGGTGCTTCGGATGTAAGCTGATACGGGACGTCTCGGTTGAGCCGAGCGAAAAGGAGGGGTTTCGGGTGAGCGCAGACGCCGCACCGAGGCGCTTGCGGGCGGACGCGGAGCGCAGCACGGCGCGGATCCTGGCGGCCGCCGAGGAGCTGCTCGCGGTCGACCCGACCGCCACGCTGGAACGGATCGCCGACGCCGCGGGACTCGCGCGCGCCACCGTCCACCGCCGGTTCTCGTCCCGGAAGGCCCTGCTGGAGGCGCTGACCTGCCTGCTCAACGAGCGCTACCTGCACGGGCTCGAGCAGGCACGCGTGGCGACCGCGCCGCCCGTCGCGGCGCTGTACCGGCTGACCGAGCTGCTCTTCGAACTCAAGGCCGACCATCGGGCGATCATGGAACTCACCACGGACCCGGCCACCAAGACGACACCCCTGAGTCCTGAGGTGACGACCGGGCTGGAGCAGTTGTTCAGGCGGCTGCGCGAAGCCGGCGAGATCACCGCCACCGACACGGCGTGGTGCTGCGCCATCTACCTGGCCATCGTGCACGAAGCAGCGCAACTGCCGGCGGACTCACCGGCACTGGGCAGCGCGGCGGGTGACGTGGGCGCGCGGGCCGACCTGACCTACCGGACCGTGCTGGCCGCACTGGGAGGCGACCGGCCGCACCTTGAGCGTCACGAGGAACCCCGCTCCTGATTTTCGCGCAGGTGTATCGAGTTACGCCGATGTCGGCGATCCCGACCAGCGCGGCAGTATTCGCCGGACGCACGAAGGCAGCGGCTCACCAAGGCATCACCCACGCACGACCACTGCACCAGGCGCCACCGACGGTCACCGACGGGTCACCATCCGCAAGCGGGGACCACGGTGCCGGCTATCCGTGCCGGTCCTCGATCCGGCTGGTTCCCGCGCGATTCCGCGCAGGGAACGCCACCCTGGAAAAACGAGACGCCGACACCGGCTGCCAGCAGACTCCTCGGCCCGGCACCGGCGGACGGCGCCGGGCCGAAGTCCGCTGCGGCACCGGTTGCCAAGCAGGTAGTCGGGTGACTCCTCTGTCGGAGGCGAGACAACATCTCGTCGGTGTCTTGCCTCGGCGAGCGCGCGGATGTAGGCAGACAGAGCTCGATTGAAACGTTTTGATTGCGCGATCCGCACGACGACACTGACGGGTGAGACGATGCCGTCGAACGACAGGTCGAAGATGTCCCGACGCCGAGTCCTGGGCGCCGCGGCCGGTGTCGGTACCGGCGTCGCGCTCGGAGCCTTGTTCCCCGGGATGGCGAAAAGTCAGGACGCCACGACCGTCGACACCGCGATACGCGTCGTCGAGTTGCGGACGGAATTCGCCCGGAACCCACTCGGCATCGACGCGACGAGGCCGCGGTTGAGCTGGTGGTTCGCCGGAGGCGGCAGCGGAGCACGGCAGAGTGCCTACCAGATCCTGGTCGCGAGTTCCCCCGACCGCCTGACGGACGAGCGGGCCGATCTGTGGAACAGCGGACGTGTGGCCTCCAGCGAGTCGGTGAACGTCGAGTACGCGGGTCGCCCCCTCGCCGCACGAAGCCTGTGCCACTGGACGGTGCGGGTCTGGGACACCGACGGCGGACCGTCCGCGTGGGCCGCCCCGAACCAGTGGGAACTGGGTCTCCTCGACCAGGCCGACTGGCTTGGCACGTGGATCGGCGCCGCCGCGGGCCCGGCGCCGCTGACGCTGGACGCGGCGCAGTGGATCTGGTTCCCCGAAGGGGATCCCGCGGCCGGGCTGCCCCCGATGGAGCGCTACTTCCGGCGGTCGTTCGACATCCCCGCAGGTCGCCGGGTGAAGCGCGCCAGGATGCTGCTGACCGCGGATGACCGCTTCGTCTTGTGGGCCAACGGCGTGAAGCAGGCCGAAACCACGACGGACGGGCAGTGGCGGGATGGCCGCGTGGTGGATCTGACCGCATCACTCGGAACGGGTGGCAACGTCCTGGCGATAGCGGCCACCAACACGTCCGCGTCCCCGGCCGGGCTCATCACCCGCCTCGCCGTCGAATACGAATCGGGTCCACCGTCCATCCTGGACAGCGACGGCGAGTTCCGGGTGAGCGACCGGGTGCGGGACGGTTGGCAGGACCCGGCGTTCGACGACAGCTCCTGGGCACAGGCCAAGGAGGTCGTCCGCTACGGCGGAGGCCCCTGGGGGCGCGGAGTCTCCGAGGCGCAGGTGGTGACACCCGCGCCGTTGTTGTGCCGCGAGTTCACGGTGCGCGAGGACGTCCGTCGAGCAAGGCTGTACGTGGTCGGGGTCGGCTACCACGAGCTGGAGCTCAACGGGCTCAAGGTCGGCGACCACGTGCTCGACCCCGCGCCCACCGACTACGACGAACGCGTCCTGTCCGTGACGCACGACGTGACGGCCATGCTCCACAAAGGACAGAATGTCGTCGGGGCCGAGCTGGGCCGGGGCTTCTTCGGCGAGAGGGTCACGACCGCGTGGGACTGGACCACCTCGACCTGGCACGGCGAGCCGCGGCTGCTCGCCCAACTGGAGATCGAGTACGCGGACGGTACCCGTGACACAGTGGTGACCGATCCGCGGTGGTGGTGCGTGGAGGGCCCGACGCAGTCGGATTCGACCTACGCGGGCGAGACCTACGACGCCCGGCTCTCGCGACCGGGCTGGTCGACGCCGGGTCACGACCGGAGCGACTGGCTGCCTGCCGCGGAGCTGGCCGCGCCGACCGGCCGGGTGGTCGCTCAGCAGGGCTATCCGATCCAGGTGGTCGAGACGGTCGAGCCTGTCGCGGTCACCGAGCCCGTTCCCGGCACCTACGTGTTCGACCTGGGGCGGACGCTCGGTGGTTGGGCGGAGCTGCGCGTGCACGGGACGTCCGGTGTGCGGTTGACGCTCCAGTACTCCCAGCAGTTGCGCACCGACGGGACCGCCGATGCCGACCAGACCTACGTGCAAGGCGGGCGTTTCCAGCGTGACGAGTACGTTCTCGGCGGCAGGGGGGGCGGAGACCTGGCGGCCGCGCTTCAGTCACAAGAGCTTCCGCTACGTCCAGGTGACCGGCCTGCCCGCAAAGCCCGGGAAGGACCTCCTACGGGGGCAAGGGGTGCGTACGGCGACCCCGGTGACCGGCAGTTTCTCCTGTTCGAACGAGCTGTACAACCGCATCCACGGGTTGGTGGTCCGCAGCACCGGGCATCATCTGCTCGGCATCCCCGCGGTCGACGTCATGTACGAGAAGATCGGCTGGACCGCCGACGGGCACCTCAACCTGTCGTCCGTCGCGCTGAACTTCCGCGCCCGGGCTTTTCTGGCCAAATGGCTGGACGACCTGGGCGACAGTCAACGGCCGGACGGCCTGATGCCGGTGATCGCCCCCAGCGGGGGATGGGGGTACGACTGGCGGGCACCGGAGTGGACCGCGGCTTACCCGATCGTGATGTGGGAGGTCTACCAGCGCTTCGGCGACCGCCGGGCACTCGACGCGCACTACGGGCGAGTCCGGCGCTACGTCGACTGGAGCATGGCCCAGTTGGACCACGACGGTCTGGCGGTCAGCAGCCTCGGTGACTGGCTCGCGCCGGGCGGGACCCAGCCACCGGAGGACAGGCGGCTCAGCGCGACGGCGTTCCTGTGCCGCACGCTGCGGATCGTCGTCGACGCGGCGACCACACTGGGCCTCGACGCCGACGTGCGGTCGTACGGTCAGCTGCTCACCACGGTCCGGGACCGGTTCAACGCCGCGTTCCTCGATCGGGAACGGGGCAGCTACCGCACCGCGACGGACGACGGCTACCGCCAGACCTCGAACCTGCTGCCGCTCGCCTTCGGTCTCGTACCAGCGGACCTGGTCGACCACGTCGTCGCAGGTCTCGTCGCCGACGTGCGTGCTCGCGGTCATCACCTCAACACCGGCGCACTCGGCACCGCGTTGCTGCTCCCCCTGCTGACCCAGCACGGTCACCTCGATGTCGCGCATGCCGTCGCGAGCCAGCGCACCTACCCGAGCTGGGGTTACTGGCTCGACAACGGTGCCGACACGCTGTGGGAGACCTGGGAGCTGCACAACGAGGGGCAGGGGCGGCCGCCTTCGCACGACCACTACCTGTTCGGCTCGATCGACCGGTGGTTCTTCGAGCACCTCGCGGGTATCACGGCAGCCGAACCCGGATACCGGCACATCCGGATCCAGCCCGGTGTCGACGGGTTGGCACACGCCACTGCCCGGATCGAAACCGTGCGCGGCGTGGTGGGTGTCGAGTGGCACCACGACGGGGGAACCCTGGTGCTGCGGGTCGAGGTGCCCGCCAACACGACCGCGGATGTCCACGTACCCGGAGCGCGGGCGGGCGTCACGCTCGAAGGCGCGCGGCCGGGAGTCACACCGCTCGGCGACGGCGTGTTCCGCGTCGGCGGCGGGAACCACCGGTTCACCACGCGGGTTTCCTAGACGGCCCGGACCACGACCTCCTACCCGGCAACAAGCTCAGGACGTGAAGGGGCGGCAATGGACGGCTCGGCAGACCACGGATCTCAGGGCAGCGTCACCCGGCGGACCGTGCTCGGCGGGATGGCCGGAGCGGGGATCCTGGCGATGACCGGCGCGGGCGGGGCGGCAGCGGCCACCGGCATCGGGCCGGGTGGAGGCCCCGACGCCGATCTGGCGCCCGAGCTGACCAGGAACCTGTTCACCGCGCCACCGAGCACGACCCGGCCGAAGTACCGGTGGTGGATGCCGCTCGCCTACACCGACGACGCGGAACTGGCCGCGGAACTGGCGCAGATGCGCGAGGCGGGTGCTGGTGGCGCGGAGGTCGCGGCGTTCGGTGTCGCGGGCAGCGGCAACGACCGGAACCCGTTCCTGGAGCAGTACGGCTTCGGCACGCCGAAGTGGGCGGAGAAGGTCCGGACCATGCTCACCGCGGCCAACAGCGAAGGCCTCGGCCTCGACCTGACCATCGGTCCTCGCTGGCCTGCCACCGTTCCCACGGTGACCGACGTCAACGACCCGGCCGTGTCCAAGATGCTGATCTTCGCGCACGAGTTCCACCCGGGAGGCTCGTCGCGTTCCGGACCGCTGCCCACCAACTACGACCGCAGTCCGCCGCAGGGTGCGAACACCGCACTGGTCGCCGCACTGGTCGCCCGGTGCACCACACCCGGCACGAGCGACTCCTCTCCCCTGCCCTGGTTGCTGGTCCGCACGACGGTGCACGACGTCTCCGCCGAGGTCACCGACGAGGGTGCCCTCTCGGTCACGTTCCCCGGCGATGAGAACGACACGTACGCCCTGATCGTTTTCCGTTGCGCCCCAACGGGGCAAGCGCTCTCCGGTTTCACCTCCACCGGGGCGAACTACGCGCTGGACGTCCTCAGTGCGGCCGGGACCAAGGCCATCACCGACTTCTACGACACGAAGATCCTCACGCCCCCGGTCCGCGACCTGCTGCGCCGGTCCGGACGCAGCGACCTGTTCGAGGACTCGCTCGAGCTGGGTGAAACCCAGAAGTGGACGGGTGATCTCGTCCGGGAGTGGACCGCGCGCCGCGGATACTCGCCGCTGACGGTCCTGCCCGCTCTCGCCGGGGCGGGCCAGCAAGGGATGAACACCGACAGCGAGCAGTTCTTCGACTTCGACGACGGCAGCGGTCCGCGTATCCGCACCGACTACCGGCAGACCCACAGCGACATCTACATCATCCACCACCTCGACGGCCTCCGGCGTTGGGCGGGCACCCGGTCGCTGCGCACCCGGATCCAGCCCTACGGTGCGCCGATCGACACCGCCGAGGCTGCGTCGCACATCGACGTTCCGGAAGGGGAAACCCTCGCCTTCGGCGCCAACACCACCGACTACAGCAACATCGAGGACCACAAGGTGGTGGCTTCGGGAGCCCACCTCTCCGGAGCTCCGGTGATCTCGACCGAAGCCTGCGCCTTCGAGAGGACGGTGTGGGCGACAACCGCCGGCGGCGACCGGACACCGACCTCCGCGCTGCGCGCGATCTATCTGGGCTTCGCCGGCGGGGTCACCCAGGTTGTCTGGCACGGCTTCCCCTACCTCACCG
>DATMCA010001146.1:0-3161 GCA_035559015.1 Umezawaea sp.
CTGGCCGACTCCGGCGAGGTGCACGACGGCGTTCGGCGGGTACTCGGCGATCACGGAGGTCAGCGCCTCGCGGTCGGTGACGTCGCACGGGACGACCGTGGCGCCGGGAACTTCCCCGCCGCTGCGGCTGACCAGCACGACCTGCTCGGCACCGGCTTCGGTGAGCCACGCCGTGACGTGGCGGCCGATGGCGCCCGTGCCGCCGGTCACCAGGACCGTGCCGCGCGGGGTCCAGTCGGAGCCGCCGCCCGCCGGGGCCGCGACGAGCCTGCGGGCGTGGACGACCGAGCCGCGCACGGCGACCTGGTCCTCCGTGCCGCCGAGGAGCGCGGCGATCCGGTCGAACGCCCTGGCGTCCAGCGTTTCGGGCAGGTCGACCAGGCCACCCCAGCGGTCGGAGTGCTCCAGCGCCGCGACGCGGCCGAAACCCCACACCTTGGCGGCGTCCGGGTCGGCGACGGCGTCGGCCGGGCCGGTGGCGACCGCGCCGCGGGTGGCGATCCACAGCTTGGCGGTGTGGGTCTTGACCAGGTCGAGTGCTTCGGTGACGTCGTTGGTCAGCGCCACCACGCCGTCGAACGGTCCGTCCGTGACGACGTCGACACCGCGGCCCGCCAGGCCTTCGGCCAACTCGGCGTCGGTGACCAGCCAGCGGCCGGACACGACCCCGGTCGGGGTGACGGGCACCCAGTCGATCCGGTACCGCCGGTCGTCGCCCGAGCCGCGCTTCGGCGACGGCGCGTCGACGAGCCAGAAGCGGTCGCGCTGGAACGCGTAGGTCGGCAGGTCCACCTTCCGCGCGCCGGAGCGGGCGAAGTAGGCGGCCCAGTCGACCGCGATCCCGCGGACGTGCAGCGTGGCGAGAGCCCGGACCAGGGTCGTGACCTCGGCGCGGTCCTTGCGCTGCGACGCGATCAGCACCGCGTCGGTGACGCTGTCCTGGGCCATCGCGGTGAGCACACCGTCCGAGCCCAACTCCAGGAACGTGCTGACGCCCTTGGCCTCCAGGGCCGTGACCGTGTCGGCGAACCGGACCGCGTCCCGGACGTGCCGCACCCAGTACTCCGGGTTCGTCACGTCGCCGGGCATCGGGATCTTCGGAGCGGAGAAGGTGAGTGCGGCGACCACCTCGCGGAAGTCGTCCAGCATCGGGTCCATCAGCGGCGAGTGGAACGCGTGCGACACGCTGAGCCGCTTGGACTTCCGGTCCGCGAAGTGCTCCAGCACCTGCTCGACGCCCGCACCGGCGATGACGACGGCGTTCGGGCCGTTGACCGCCGCGATGGAGACCGTGTCGGTGAGATGCGGCAGCACCTCCGCTTCGGTGGCCTGCAAGGCGACCATCGCGCCACCGGCCGGGAGCGCCTGCATCAGGCGACCGCGAGCGGAGACGAGCGTTGCCGCGTCGGCCAGCGAGAGCACCCCGGCCACGTGGGCCGCCGCGATCTCGCCGATGGAGTGCCCGCCGACGTGGTCCGGTCGCACACCCCAGGCTTCCAGGGTGCGGAACAGCGCGACCTCGATGGCGAACAGCGCGGGCTGCGTGTACTCGGTGCGGTCCAAGGCTTCCGCGTCGCCGAACACCACGTCGCGCAGCGGGCGGTCCAGGTCGAGCTGAGCGCACACCGCGTCGAACGCGTCCGCGAACACCGGGAACGCCTCGTACAGCTCACGACCCATGCCGACCCGCTGCGAACCCTGACCGGTGAACAGGAACGCCAGTCCGCCGTCGGCGGCGGTACCGCGCACCAGGTTCGGGTTCGTGGCGCCGTCACGGGCGGCGGTCAGGGCGGCGATGGCCGAGTCGCGGTCCTCGCCGAGCACCACCAGGCGCTGGGCCAGCGTGGCGCGGGTCGTGGCCAGCGAGAACGCCACGTCGGTCGAGTCCGCGTCGGTCCACTCCAACTGCTCGCCGATCCGTCCGGCCTGCTCGGCCAGCGCCGCGGCGTTCTTGGCCGACAGCACGAACGGCGTGACAACCGGAGCGGTCGGTGCGGTGGTGGCGACATCGGCTTCTGGCGCCTGCTCGATGATCGTGTGGGCGTTGGTGCCGCTGATGCCGAACGACGACACCGCCGCGCGACGAGGGCGGTCGACCGAGGGCCACGCCACCGGCGAGGTGACCAGCTCGACCGCACCGGCCGACCAGTCGATCGCGGGCGACGGCTCGTCCACGTGCAGGGTCTTGGGCACCTGGCCGTGGCGCATCGCCATGACCATCTTGATGATGCCCGCGACGCCCGCCGCGGCCTGGGTGTGGCCGATGTTGGACTTCACCGAACCCAGCAGCAGCGGCTCCGCGCGGTCCTGGCCGTAGGTGGCCAGCAGCGCCTGAGCCTCGATCGGGTCGCCGAGCGAGGTGCCCGTGCCGTGGGCCTCCACGACGTCGATGTCCGATGTGGACAGACCGGCGCTCGCCAAGGCCTTGCGGATCACCCGCTGCTGCGACGGACCGTTCGGGGCGGTCAGGCCGTTCGAGGCGCCGTCCTGGTTGATGGCGGAGCCGCGGACCACGGCGAGCACCTGGTGGCCGTTGCGCTGGGCGTCGGACAGCCGCTCCACGAGCAGCATGCCGACGCCTTCACCCCAGCCGGTTCCGTCGGCGGCGGCGGCGAACGACTTGATCCGGCCGTCGGTCGCGAGGCCGCGCTGGCGGGAGAAGTCGATGAACGTGCCGGGCGTGGACATGATCGTCACACCACCGGCGAGGGCCAGATCGCAGTCGCCGTTCCGCAGCGCCTGGACGGCCATGTGCAGGGCCACCAACGAGGAGGAGCACGCGGTGTCGACCGTGACGGCCGGGCCTTCCAGGCCGAACGTGTAGGAGATGCGGCCGGACGCGATGGCGGCGGAGTTGCCGGTGCCGAGGTGGCCCTCGACACCCTCCGGGATGTCCTCCAGCAGAGCCAGGTAGTCCTGGCCGTTGCTGCCCGCGAACACGCCGGTCTGGCTGCCGCGCAACGTGACCGGGTCGATCCCGGCCCGCTCGAACGCCTCCCACGAGGTCTCCAGCAGCAAGCGCTGCTGCGGGTCCATCGCGGTGGCCTCGCGGGGGCTGATCCCGAAGAACGCGGGGTCGAACCTCGTGGCACCGTCGAGGAACGCGCCTTCACGGGCATAGGTCGTGCCCTGGTGGTCGGGGTCGTCGTGGAACAGGGTCG
>DATMCA010001147.1:0-3710 GCA_035559015.1 Umezawaea sp.
CGATCTCCAGCGTCACCAGGGATCGGACCGTCGCCAGGGTGGCGATCACCGCGTCCTGGTCCGGACCGGTGACGAACACGCTGACCGGGATGTTGAGGCTGTCGCGGGTGAGCGGGACGTGGTCGCCGGGGGCGCACTCCACCATGACCCGGTCGATGCCCGGAAGGCCGTCCAGCGCCTCGATCCCGTGCACCGCCCGCAGCGTGCCGGGGGCCTCGTCGTTGCGGATGATCAGCGAGCCGAAGACGGCCCGGAAGTCCGGCGACTCGTCCATGATGGACGGTCGGCGGCCGAGGTAGCACTCGATGGAGTCGTGGTAGGGCCGCATGAGGTCGCTGTAGCGGCCCCACATCTCCATCGCGGGCCCTCCGGGCTGCCGAGCGCCGACCTCGATCAGGTAGACGCCGTCGGCGTTGCACTTCACCTCGGTGTGGCTCGGGCCGCGCCGGATGCCGTAGGTGTCGAGGACCTCGCGCACGTACTCGCCCAGCCGGGCGAAGTCCGGGTCCGTCCCGTCGATCTGGACGGTCTCCCACACCGGGAAGTCGTAGTCGCCGTCACCGGGCTGGCGGTACTCCCAGATGTCGACCAGGCGGTGCTCGCCGTCCGCGCTGTAGTGGTTGACGGCGAACTCGCGGCCGCGGACGTAGTGCTCGACCAGCCACTCGGTGATGGGCTCGTCGAACACGTCGTGGGTGACCAGACCGTCCAGCGCGCCCACCGACCCCTCGTCGGAGATCACCACGACGCCCTGCGAGCAGGACCCCATGGTGGGCTTGACGATCGCGGGGAAGCCGATCTCCCGGACGGCCGCGGCGATCCCCTCCGGCGGGACGAGCCGGAACTCCGGCACCCGCAGGCCGCTGTCGCGCGCCCGAGCCCTCATGGCCGCCTTGTTGCGCCTGGCCCAGGCGAGCGCGTGGTCGTTGCCCGGCAGGCCGAGGCGCTCCGCGATCACGTCGGCCAGGTAGACGGCCGTGTCCAGGGTCGGCAGGACGGCGCGCACGTCGAGCCCGCGTTCCGCGACCTGCCGGGCGACCTCGTCGACGTCCGACGCGTACAGCGACACGTCGTCGCCCACCTCGTGGCCGGGGCTGCCCGCGCTGTACTCCACGGTGTACACCGACGCGACGGTGAACCCGAGGTCGCGGGCGGCGGCCTTGTACCTGGCCCCGGTGCGGATCGGGTCGACCAGCAGGACGGCGGGTTTTTCCTGTGTCATGAAGGGTTTCCTCGGGGGTCGTGACGTGCTCGGGGCACGGGAGGGCGACACCGGCCGAACGGGGCCGGTGCGCCGGGTGTCGCCCGGATCAGGGACGGGCGAGGGAGAGCAGTTCGCCGCGCAGCGCGCTGTCGGTGGCGAAGGCGCCGTGGTAGGCCGTGGACGTCATCAGGGCGCTGGCCTTGATGCCGCGCATCGTCATGCAGAGGTGCTCGCCGCGGGCGATGACGGCGACGTCCGGGGTGCCGGTGATGGTGGTGATGTCGTGTGCGATGTCGGCCACGAGCCGTTCCTGGACCTGGAGCTTGTGGGCGTGGCGGTGGGCGACGCGGGCGAACTTCGACAGCCCCAGCAGGTGTCCGGTCGGTCGGTAGGCGATGGTGACCGACGCGTTGAACGGCAGCAGGTGGTGCTCGCACAGGGACCAGACGCGGATGTCGGAGACGATCACGAGCTGGCTGGTCGTCGTGGACTCGAACAGGGTCTCGACGGTACCGGGGTGGTAGTCGACGAACTCCCTCCACCAGCGGGCGAAGCGCTGGGGGGTGTCCCGAAGCCCGTCGCGGTCGGGGTCCTCGCCGATCTCCTTGAGCAGTTGCCGCGCCACGTCGACGAGCGGGTCCTCGTCCAGTGGTTCGGCCAGGTCGACGACGTCTCGTCCGGCATGGATGGTCATGTGGCGTGGAACCTCTCTGTACCGCGGGATCCGGGAGGGGTGGACGGCCGGTGTCAGGGTCGGTACTCGGCCCAGGTCTTGGGCGTTTCGGACACGCGGGTGGCGGTGAGCTCCGGGTACTCGGCGGCCCACTGGTCGAACATCCAGACCGCCAGGTTCTCGGCCGTCGGGTTTCCGGGGACGACGTCGTTGAGGTGCTGGTGGTCGAGCGTCTTGTCCAGCCAGGTCTTGAACGTCGACAGGTCGCCGTAGTCGCGCACGAAACCGGTCGGTGTCAGATCGCCGACCGCCGCGGCGGAAAGCTCCAGTTCGACGACGTAGTTGTGCCCGTGCAGCCGCGCGCATTGGTGGCCGTCGTGCAGACCGGCGAGCCGGTGACTGGCGGAGAATTCGAACTTCTTGGTGATGCGCAGAGCCATGGATTCCGTCCCTCTCGACGGGAAGACAAGCGATTCACGTCGGTGCGATACCGATCATGCTCACGCGGATCGCGAGGCGGAACGTCCGGACGGACGGACTTTTCGTGCAGGCGGCTCGCGAAGACGGATTCATGTACCAGCGAATCCCGGAATGGTCAAATATAGCCTTCACGCACGGCGAACGCCACGGCGTGCGCACGATTCCTCAAATGCTTGCGCGTCATCACGTCGGAGAGCACGCCCTTTACCGTCCTCTCGGACAGCGACAGGCGCTCGGCGATCTCCTTCGTGTCGAGCCCCTCCGCGACCAGTCGGAGCACGCCGAGTTCCCGCTCCGTGGGAACGGCCGCGGCCGAGATGGTCTCGCGCCTCCCCCTGCGCGCCCCGCGGGCTTGCGCGGACAGGTGGGACAGCATGTTCACCGCCGAGTCGCCCCCACCCCGCGACACGGTCTCCACCGCTTTGACCAGGCGTGCGGCCGTGACGTGGTGCAGGTGCACGACGCTGCGGGCACCCACGCCGAGCACCAGGTCGACCTGCGGTTCGTCGAGGTCGCCGACCACCAGGACGACCCGTCCGCCCATCTCCGCGACCAGTTTCCGCAACCGGACCACGGTGGACGCGTCGAGGACGTCGACCAGGATCACGCCCACGCCGCACGCGTGATCGGCCCGCGACCGGTCGAGTTCGTCCACGACGACCACGTCGGGCCGGTTTTCCAGGAACTCGATGACACCCGCGCGGGACAACGGGTCGCCGCCGTGCACGACAACGGTGATTCTGCTCTTCGACATACGGAGATCCTTAACGCTGGACAGAGGTCCAGAGTAGCTCCGGCGCAGTTCCCGTGCGCCAATCGAGACAGTTGGCGGAAAGGTGCCTACATTCTGCGGGAAGAGGAGTTCACATACATAAACCCATCCGCACCGAATGCCATCCACCTGCGAATACCCATACTTTGGGACGAAATGCGCTCACAATAGGCAGATCCCTTGCGACAACCGCCAGGATCCGATACCGGCAAGCGCGCACCGGACGGGATCGGTGTTTTCGCCCGAATCGACGGAATTCGGCGTGACAACCGTCACGGGCGTATTCCGGCTCGCCGGGAACACCTGCACGAAAAGTCCGTCCGGCCGGACGTTCCACCCCTTCCCCGCCGTGGGCATGATCGGTCGCACACCGAGCGGATCACCGACCGCGACGGGCTCCGCGACAGCCTCGAACGAAGACGAGGAGTCGTCCTTCCATGAACATCCTCACCGAGACGAACCGGTGGCGCATGCGCGCCGGGTACTCCTGGGACCAGAGCGAGAACCCGCGGCTCGTCGCGCTGCGCAGCGCGGTCGACACCCGGATCCGGCGCTCGACGTCGACCGTGTCCGCGGGCGGC
>DATMCA010001148.1:0-5865 GCA_035559015.1 Umezawaea sp.
GTCGCGGGGCTCCGCACGGCCAGGCAGCGGCGCTTCCAGGAACACCGCAGGTGGATGATCCGCAGCTTCGCCCTGGGCATGTCGATCGTGGTCAACCGCCTGTGGGGCGCGCTCATGGTCGTCGTGGTGATCCCGCTGATCACGACGACCCAGGCGGAGGCCGACGCGCTCATGATGCCCGCCCTCACGTCGACGGTCTGGCTCAGCTGGGTGGTCAACCTGCTGATCGCCGAGTGGTGGATCGAGCGCACCAGCCGACGCCCGGTGAGGAAGGCGAAGGAACCCGTGCCCGTGTCGTAGCCGCGCGCGCTCGGCCTCGGGGGGGGTGGGTCGAGCGCGCGGTTCACCCCCTGATCCGGGCCCTCTCGGCGATCCACTTGGCGATCTGCGTGCGCGAGCTGAACCCCAGCTTCTGCAGGATCCTCTCCACGTGCCCCTCGGCGGTCCGCCGGGCGATCACCAACCGCACCGCGATGTCCTTGTTCGACAGCCCCCCGGCCACCAGGTCGGCGACCTCCTGCTCCCGACGCGTCAACGGCGTGGGGGCCTCCTCCTCCACCGCCACCACGGGCTCCTCCAACGCGAACCCGACGGCCTCCCCCAGCCCGAACGCCATCCCCCGCCTCAACGCCCGCCCGAAGGCCCGATCCCCCAGCACGTCGATCGCGGCCCGCTCACAGGCCCCGTGCGGCGCCCCGAAGTGCCGCGACCCGAACATCGGGTACCCCACCGACTGCCAGATCTCGTGGGCCGCCCCGAGCAGCACCGCCGCCCGCTCGGCCGCCCCCCGCCCGGCGGCGCTCCACGCCATCACCTCGATGGCCAGCACCAACCCGAGCAGGTCGTCGAACGTCCTCTTCACCCGCAGGCACTCGCGCGCCAAGGCCTCCGCCCGGTCCCAGTCACCCCGGACGAACGCGCACATGGCCAACAGCCAGGTCGCGTACGCGGTGGCCCACTGCTCGCCGTAGCGCTCCCCGAGGTCCCGCGTCTGCTCGCACAGCGAACCGGCCTGCTCGAAGTCCCCCCGGAACACCGCCACGACACCGAGTTCCACCCGCGCCAGCAGCACGTTGCTGTCGAGCAGCCCCAGCCTCCAGTACCGCGCCCACGCCTCCTCGAACAGCTCGGCCGCCCGGTCCAGGTCGTCACCGATCAGCTTCGTGCAGGCCAACCGGTGCGTCGCGTACGCCATCGCGGGCTCGTCACCGGCTTCCACCGCGTACTCCCGGCACTCCTCCAGCATCGACACCGCCGCACCGAGATCACCCTGGAGCGTCGCGAGGTATCCGCCCACCCACAGCACCTTCGCGCGCCGCCGACCCGGCCCGGTCCCGAGCGCCAGCACCCGCTCGACCCACCGCCTGCCTTCGCCGAGCGCCCCGCACCCGGCCCAGTAGAACCACAGCGTGCCGACGAGGTGCAGCCCGACCAGGTGCTCCTCCGGCGAGCCGAGGCAGTGGTCCAGCGCGACGCGCAGGTTGGCGTGGTCCAGCCGGGTCCGGTCCTGCACGTCGGCCTGGGTGGGGCCGAACCACTCGCGCTCACCGCGTTCGGCGAGCGCGACGAAGTGGTCGCGGTGCCTGCGCCGCAGCGACTCCTCCTCGTCGACGGCCCGCAGCCGGTCGCGGCCGAACTGGCGGAGCGGCTCCAGCAGGCGGAACCGCACCCCGTCGACGCCCTGCTCGGCGATCAGCACGGACTTGTCGGCGAGCGCGCCGAGCACGTCCAGGTCGCCGTCGCACACGTCCTCGGCGGCTTCGAGGCCGAAGCTCCCGGCGAACACCGATACCCGCCGCCACAGGCTCTGCTCCTGCTCGGTGCACAGGGCGTAGCTCCACTCGACGGCGGCGCTCAGCGTCTGGTGCCGCGGCAGCCCGCCGCGCCGGCCGGCGGCGAGCACGCGGTACGTGTCGTGCAGCCCGTCGCGCAGGTGCTCCAGCGGCAGCAGCCGCAACCGGACGGCCGCCAACTCGATGGCCAGCGGGATGCCGCCGAGCAGGTGGCAGACCTCCGCGACCAGCAGTTCGTTGTCGGGGGTCAGCGCGAAGTCGGGGACCACGGCGGCGGCGCGGTCGGCGAACAGGTCGAGCGCCGGGTAGCGCGTGCCCCGCTCCGGGCGTTGGGGGTCGGGCAGCGCCAGCGGCGCCACCCGCCACAGGTGCTCGCCCTCGACGTCGAGCCGTTCGCGGCTCGTCACCAGCAGGCGGAGGCCGGGTGCCGCGCGCAGCAGCGTGCCCGCCAGGTCGGCGACGGCGTCCAGCAGGTGCTCGCACCCGTCGAGGACGAGGAGCGCCTGCCGGTCCCGCAGGTGCCCGACGAGCACGGAGGTCTGGTCGCGGCCGGTTCCGTCGCGAGCGCCGAGCGCCTCGACGACCGTGTGCGCGAGCAGGTCCGCGTCGACGATGGTGGTGGCGAGGTCGACGAACCACACGCCGTCGGTGAACGCGCGGCGCAGGTCGGCCGCGACGTGCAGGGCCAGCCTCGTCTTGCCCACCCCGCCGACGCCGGTCAGGGTGGCCAACCTCGCCTTCGCCAGCAGCCGCTTGACCTCGGCCGAGTCCTGCTTGCGGCCGACGAACCCGGTGGTGCTGGCGGGGAGGTTGCCGACCTGGCCGGACACGACGGAAGCTCCCACGCCGGCACCATATGGTCGAGCCGACAGCCGGTCAATCCGGTGTTCCGGTAGGCCTGGGCAAACGGGTAATTACCCCCTAGTCGGGGGACGAGGTCGCATCGGACCCTGATCTGATGGGCGAGGAAGACGAGCTGCGCATCACCACCCGGCACCGCGACGGCGTGCTGGTGGTGACGGTGGCGGGCAGGCTCGACTGGTCGACCTACCTGCGCGTCCAGGACCAACTGCTCGACCACGCCGGCCAGGAGCCGCTGGGCGTCGTCGTGGAGGTCGACGACCTCCTGGTCCGCTCCCCCGTGCTGCTGGTCGCGTTCGACATCGTCTGGACCTCCGCCGCCCGCTGGCCGGGTACCCCGCTGATGATGGTCGTCGACCACCCCGAGGTCTCGAAGCTGCTGGACGCCAAGGGCCTGCCCCGGCACATGCCGAGGTTCCGCAAGACCGACGAGGCCCTCGCGGCCGTCACGGCGTTGCGGCACGGCGACCAGGTCACCGCACCGCTGCCCGGCTGCCGGTGCAGACCCCACGTGGCCGAGGAGATCACCGAACGCGCCTGCCGCCGCTGGGGCGTGACGTCACTGCTGGAGATCGCCCCGCAGGTCGCCGCCGAGATGGTCAGCCACACCGACGAGGACGCCTCGGTTTCCCTGGTCCTGCGCCGCCGCGAGGACGAACTGTCGATCGGCGTCCGCACCTCCGCCCGCCTCTCGACCAGCGAACGCCTGACGCTCCGGCACAACATCGCGTCCATCGCGATCTGCGACTTCCGCATGGGCGAAACCAGGGTCAGCTCCGAACGGATGGTCCTGTGGACCGTCCTGGACATCCCGGCTGATCAATCCGCCGTCGCCAACTGACGCCGCAGCGACTCGACGCGCGGCAGCCGTTCCTCCAGCGGGGCGAACCGGTGCTCGGGGGTCTCGCGGTAGAAGTCGTCGCCCTCGTAGCGCGGGAAGACGTGCACGTGGTGGTGCCAGACGTGCTGCGTACCCGCGGGTTCGTTGTGCTGCCGGGTCGACACACCGGCACACCCGGCGTAGGCCACGCGCATCGCGATCGCCACCTCCCGCACCACGTCGTGCACGGCGTGGCCGTACTCGGCGGGCAGGTCGTACAGGTTCTCGTGGTGCGCGTTCGGGACCACGAGAACGTGCGCCTCGTTGCCCGGCCGCCAGTTCGACGCCATCACCGCCGTCGCGAGATCGGTCCGCAGCACGACGTCGCGCTGGTCGTCGACCGCGGTGTCACCGCCGCCGAGCAGGAAGCAGAACGGGCACTCGTAGCCGTCGGGCTCGTGGTTGAACACCCGACCAGCACAGCAGAACGGGGTGCGGCCTCGGAAGGCCGCACCCCGTTCACGCTCCACCCCGATCAGCAGTACAGGTTGTTGCCCGCACTGGTGCCGAGGATCCCGACGAACCGGTTGTACGCGTCCACGCGGCTCTGGACCTGGGCGGGGTTGCGCCCGCCGCACTCCAGGCTGCCGTTGATGCTGCGGATCGTCTCGCCGAACCCGTTGCCGTTGACCATCGCGTTGTGCGGGGTCATGGTGCCGGGGCCGGACTGCGTGTTCCAGTACCAGAGACCGGTCTTCCAGGCGACCGACGCGTTCCGCTCGACCTGGTACGGGTCGGCGAGCAGGTTGATGCCCAGCGCGTCGCCCGCGGCCTTGTAGTTGAAGTTCCAGCTGAGCTGGATCGGCCCGCGACCGTAGTACGCCGCGTTGCCCGCCGGGCAGCCGTAGGGCTGGCTGGTGTCGCAGTAGTGCGGGTAGTTGGCCGTGTTCTGCTCGACGATGTACACGAGACCGCCGGTCTCGTGGTTCACGTTGGCCAGGAACGCGGCCGCTTCCTGCTTCTTCACCGTGTCGCTGCCGGTGTTCGCGAATCCGGGGTAGGCGCTGAGCGCCGCCGTCAGACCGCTGTAGGTGTAGAAGGAGTTCCGGCCGGGGAACATCTGGTTGAACTGCGACTCGGACACCACGAAGCCACCGGGCTGCGGCGGCGGAGTCGTGCCACCACCGCAGGTGTAGGGGTCCCAGAACCAGGTGCTGATGATCGGGTCGTAGCCGGGGTTGTCGTGCTCGGCGATGTAGAACTTGCCGTCGGTGTACTTCACGATGTTGCCCGTGACGTAGTTCCGACCGGCCACCCAGTTCGGGTAGTCGCAGGTGGGCGTGTTGCCGCCACCATCACAGGAGTAGGGGTCCCAGAACCAGGTGCTGATGATCGGGTCGTAGCCGGGGTTGTCGTGCTCGGCGATGTAGAACTTGCCGTCGGTGTACTTCACGATGTTGCCCGTGACGTAGTTCCGACCGGCCACCCAACTCGGGTAGTCGCAGGCGGCCGCGTTGACGCTACTGGTGGCCGTCGCCGAGGTCGGCAGGGCGACCGCCAGAGCGGTCGCGCAAGCCACCGCGGCGAACGCGGCGATGATGCGAAGCCTCGACACTTGATCACTCCCTCGTGCGGTTGCAGGGCCGCACAAAATTGACGACAAGACCGGTTTCCAGGCACGCCGAACAGACCGAACGAGTCGGCTTGCTTCGAGGAAGTCCTGTGACCGGTGCCACAGTGAACCGCAGGTGGTATAGACCAGTCAAGGGTTCAGACCATTTTCGGAACCCCGAAGGACCTGATCTTCAGGGATGTGAACCCCCTGGTCGACGGGCCGCCGCAGTGAACAAACGGTTTCAGGAACCAACAAAGGTCAACAGTGGCGTCCGACACACACCGAAATCACCCAGGTACCGCGAGCTAACGACCCTTGGCCTCGTCGTACCTCGCGTT
Organism: Umezawaea sp.; assembly: GCA_035559015.1. Lineage (GTDB taxonomy): Bacteria > Actinomycetota > Actinomycetes > Mycobacteriales > Pseudonocardiaceae > Umezawaea. The sequence goes on from DATMCA010001148.1 coordinate 5,428, forward strand.
GGCCGCCACGACCCCGGGCATCTGCGCCTCGACGTAGTCGATCAGGCCCAGCAACAGCGTGGCGGCCTTCTCACCGCTGGACGTCAGGCTGTACTCGACCTTCGGCGGGATCGTCGGCTGCGCCTCGCGCACCACGAACCCGTCCCGCTCCAGGGCTTGCAGCGTCTGCGCGAGCATCTTCTCGCTCACCCCGCTGACCCGGCGGCGCAGCGCGTTGAAGCGCATCGTGCCGTCCAGCAGAGCGACCATCGCCAGGGTTCCCCAGCGGCCGGTCACGTGCTCCAACGTCACCCGCGACGTGCAGGCCTTGGCGAACACGTCAGCCACCAACCGCGCGTGTTCGTCGCTTGCCTGAACGGGCATTTCGCTCATGTTTTTACGGTACCTCGCACACAGCACTATCGATCGTGATAGCACTCACTTGAAGTTGGCACTTTC
>DATMCA010001149.1:0-8258 GCA_035559015.1 Umezawaea sp.
ACGTCGGCCCAGCGCGGGTCCTCGACGAGTTTGTAGCAGGAGTCCGCGAACGCGGTGGCGTTCTGCGCGGCCTGCGCGAAGCCGCCCGACCAGGTCCAGCCGCCGAACGAGAACAGCACCTTCAGGTTGGGGTACAGCGTCTTCAGCTTGCGGAGCTGGTTGAAGTTGCCGCGGAGCGCGCCCGCGTCCCAGGTGTCCGTCGTACCGTCCACAGAGGACGCCGCGTCGTAGAACTTGCTCGTGTCGGCCTCGACGTCGCCGAGCACGCACTTGCCGCCGGACACGTTGCCGAACGCGTAGTTGATGTGCGTCAACTTCGCCGCCGACCCGCTCGTGCGGATGTTCTTGACGTGGTAGTTGCGCTGGTACACGGTCCACTGCGCGAAGTAGCCGATGACCCGCTTCGTGATCGCCTGCGCGCCGACCCCCGCCTCGGGAGCGGCGACGGCCGTCGTCGGCGCGGCGAGCATGCCCGCCACCAGCAGGGGGGCGAGGGTGGCTCCGCCGAGCGCCACCAGCTTTCGCCTGGCTGAACTGAACATGGAGGCTCCAGGTGCGCTCGTGGTGCCGGGGCACCACACAGGGCATGGCAGCCCGACCGGGCAGCGGCGGATGTCCGGTCGGAGTTCGTCGGGGTGTTCAGAGCGTGATCAGTCGGACACCCTCAAGCTAAGTGGACTAGACCACTGAGTCAATGGCCCGCGAGTGTTTGGCCGAACTTCACGGACGGGAAGCGTTTGCGCCGCCAACCTGCTTCACGTACCGGTGCGCCGACACCACGACCCCTCCGGCCGCGTGGTGCTCGAACAGCCCCTCATCCACCCACCCGCACCGCGCGTAGAACCGCCGCGCCCGCGAGTTGCCGGCCACCACCGCCAACCACGCACGCGAATACCCACCAACCGCAACCAACCGCTCAGCCTCCGCGAGCAACACCCCGGCCACCCCCGCACCACGATGAGCAGCCCCCACGTAAACCTGCTCGACCTCGTCCCCGACCACCATCACGAACCCGACCACCACCCCGTCGACAACGGCGACAGTCGTGTCCCCAACCCGCTCACCCGCCCGCACCCCGAACGACACCTCAGTACGAACAGCGACCACCGACTCAGGCACGTTCCCCACATGCCCGTCCCGCCACCCCGAAAACCAGATCGAGGCCACAACCCCCGCATCAGCAGGCACAGCAGGACGAACCATCACGAATTCGCGGTCAGCAGGCATACACCCAGTCTAAGAAGGACAGACAGAGGCAACACAAGATTTCCATTCCAACCGGACTGGACCAGCCACCCGCACAGTCCCAAGCCGACAGCAAGGTTCCAGCCGGAGCCGACCCAGCCCTCCCCCTGACCCCGATCCACCCCAAACCACAAACCATCCACACCCAACCCACCCCCACCAGGTCTGCCGCACGCGCCAGCGAGGCAGACGAGCGGGCGCAGGCCGCCGGACGGGGGTCCGGGGGCGCCAGCCCGCCGGGTGGGGCTTGGGGGCTTCGCCCCCAAAAGATACGGACCAGGCCGGACTCGAACCGGCGTGCTCCCGCTCTGTGTGAGAGGGCGCGACAACCACTGCGCTACAGGTCCCCGTGTGAGCCGGGCCGGATTCGAACCGACGTCCTCCCCACGTGCTGTGGAGCGCGACAACCACTGCGCTACCGGACTCGTTGCTCAGCCTAACGGCTTTGGGTGTGAGTGGTGCGAGATCAAGCCCAACGGAGCAATCACGGGCGCGATGGGGTTGCCGTCAGCCGGTCGGGTGATCAACTCGGGCGGGGCTGTTCGGCTGGTTCGGTGGCACACAATAGGGTCTGCTCCGCGGGGTCACTGATGATGGGCGGTTTCGTGCACGCGGTCGACTACTACGAGGTGCTGGGCGTCGGGCGCAGCGCGTCCACCAGGGAGATCAAGTCCGCTTACCGGGCCCTCGCCAAGGTCGTGCACCCGGACGCGGGTGGTAGCGGGGACGGGTTCCGGACGCTCCAGGAGGCGTACGAGACGCTGCTGGACCCGGTGCGCAGGTTCCACTACGACCGCGCGGGTGCGACGACGACCGTCGCGACCAGGGCGGCGTCCCGGCACCGGCGGTCGTCGAAGCTGCGGGTGTTCGGCGACGATCCGAGTTTCGTGCCGCCGCGGCCGCGGGTGGACCTGGGTGACGTCCCGTGGTGGCACCTGGTCGATCTGACGCAGCGCGTCCGGTACGTGCCGACGAGCGGCCCCGGTCACGCGCCCGCGTTGGCGGCGGTCGCCGGGTGGTTGCTGCTGTTCCTGCCGGTGGTGGCGTTCGGGTTCTCGCTGCTGCTGCTCGCGGTGTGGCTGCCGCTGGTCGCCGCCGCGGCGTTGGCGGCGTTCAAGCTGGTCCGCAGGTACCTGCGGTCGATGCGGGCGGACCGCGTGTTCGCCGGTCGGTACGACACCGGTGTCGTCTACGGCCGGCCGGACGAGCGGCTGTGCGAGCGGTACAGCGCCGAGGTGCTCGGCCGGTACCTGACCAGGTTGCCCGGCGCGCGGATCTTCCACGGGCTGTCCTGGCCGGGGTCGGTGTTCGCGGACATCGACCACGCCGTGCTGTGCGGGAAGCGGCTCGTGCTGATCGAGTCGAAGTCCTGGTTACCCGGTCACTACGGCGCGGACGACGACGGCACGTTGTGGCGCAACGGCCACGTGTTCCGCGGCGGCGGCACGATGCTGCCCGAGGGCCTCGCGGCGTACCGGCGGGCGCTGCCCGACTTCGAGGTGCGCGGCGCGCTGCTGATCTACCCGAGCCGCGCCGGTGAGATCACCACCGACGAGGACGAGAACCAGGTGGTCGTGCCGATGACGCCCGACCAGTTCGTGGAGGACTTCGGCGACTGGTTCGCCGAAGACCCCGCGACGGTGGACCGCGAGGCGCTTCGGCTGCTGCTGGACCAGGTGGTCGCTCAGGCCCGTGCGGCGGGGGCCTGAGCGACGAGGTCGTCCGGTCCCTTGCCCGCGAGCTGGCGCGCGGTGTCCACGTACAGGTCGAGCAGCAGGCTCATGTCCACGATCTTGCGGCGGACGCCCTCGGCCTTGGTGCCCTCCTTGGTGAACGGCGGCGGGAAGAGCGTGATGCCCTCCCACGGTGCCGCGCGCGCCGCTTCGGACCGCCAGTCGGGCCAGTAGCAGTCGGCGTAGAACTTGGTCAGGGCGCCGCCGAGGAACCACTCCAGCATCCCGCTGTAGGTCGAGTCGATGCTCTCCCACTCCAGCGTGTCCGGGGCCCAGTACCAGAGGCCGCCGGGCGGGCCGTCCAACGCGGTGCCGTTGAGCGCGAACCTGCCGCCGAGCAGGTCGTAGCCGACCGTCATCTTGCCCACCTCCTCGTACTCTCCGAGGGCGGGCAGTGCTCCGCCGCCGCCGAGCAGGCGGACCCAGTTGTCGATGACGAGGCCACCGGTGTGCAGGGCGATCGCGCCGAGCGCGGACCCCGCCGTCACCTGGAGGCGGTGCAGCGTGCGCCGCGCCGACTCCGGGCCGACCGGCAGCACCTCCACCGACAGCTCGGACTTCTCGATCAGTCCCTGCACCCAGGGCCATGCGGGACGGTCGACGTCGACGAGATCCTCGACCTGACGTGGTGCGCTCACCCGACCATTCTCACCTACTCCGGCGCTTCAATCACCCATTCCGGGGCTGCGAGCTTTCGAACTTCTACAGGACGTAACCGTGGGGAAGAACACGTAACGTTCGGACGGTTTGGTGCGAGCGCTGTTCACAGGCCTCTGAGCAGGCGTTGAGCGCTCGGCGATGACCGACCGCGAGTCGAGGAGTCGATCAGCGGACTCTGTAGTTTGGCCCACATGAGCGCCGACCTGGTGGGCCGTTGGAGTGTCGACTACGGCTACCACAGCGCGATGGAGGACGAGGAGCTCGTGTTCCGCGCTGACGGCACCGGCTGGTGCGAGTGGGCGCGGCCGGGGGTCAGCGAGTTCCACGTGTTCACCTGGACGTCCACCGGGCCCGCCACCGTCCGGATCGTGCCGAACCGCGCGGCGCGCGGCGAGTTCGAAACGATCCGGGAGCTCGAACTCCCCGGACCGGTCGACGTCGAGTACGCGATCGTCGAGGAGACGAGGCCGCTCTACCCCGGCATGGAGGTGTTGGCGCTGCGGATGGCGTTGCCGTTCGCGGTGTTCCCCGCCGAGACCTACGGGCTCTCCAGCCGGGAGACCCCGGAGGGCGACCGGCCCTACCTGTCGTGGTTGGACGACGAGCTGTAACCGTCCCGGCCTCGTATCGCGGCCGTCACGGCCTTACATTGCCCGCGGGACCACTAGTCAGTTCGGAGCGTTACAAGCATGCAGTCGCATCACGAGTTGGTCGGCACGCAGGTCTGGCGGACGTCGTTCGACCACCAGGTCCGCCTCACGCTGGTCGCGCACCCGCGGCTCAGCGCCGAACTCGTCGTGGAAGTCCCGTTCGAGCTGTGCAGCGGGGCGGGCGAGAAGCACGAGATCAAGCCCGGCGAACCCGGCACCCTGACACCCGTGCTCGGCCTGTTCATGAAGACCGTCGCCTCCGTCGACGTGACCGAGGACGAGTCGCTGACGTTGAGGTTCGAGGACGGCTGGTCGCTCGCGGCCCGACCGGACGGCGACTTCGAGTCGTGGAGCATCGTGGAGCTGTGACGGCCGCGGAACATTTACCGCCAATGGAGGCAGCGGCACAACGAGAAGTAGGCGAATTCTCCATGCGAATCGGATTCCGCTAGTCCGATTCGGTGAATCTGACAAATAGTTCGTTCGACCTCTTTCCGAACTCCGGTGCTCCGTTACCTTGGAGCGTTGGCGCTACCGAACCGGTCAAGACGATTCACGGAGAACCTGGCGGGGGCATGGACCACTACGAGGACGAGGTCGACGACCGAACGCACAACGAACACTCGGGCGCGACCCACAACTCCCTGCAAGCGCGTGACGTCCACGGGGGAATCAACTTCCACACCACCGCGCCGGAACCACTGCCCACGATGCCCTGGAGTTACACGGCCGCCGCGTACGGAGCGCTTTTCGCGGTGACGAGCGCGTTCGCCCACACAATCGGCGATCTGGACCTCTCGGTCTGGGATTGGCTGAAACTGACCCTCAGCGCCACCCTGCTGGTACCGGTCTTCATCACCACCGAATACCGCCTGCAAGGCACCGAATTCGCCCCGCTGCGCGGCCTTTCCGCGATCGTCGTCGTCGCACTCGCGATCAACCAGGGCCCAGCCCTCCTACCGGGCCTCGTGCCGCTGCTGTCGAACTGGATAATCTGGCGCTTCTGAGGAGTCGGGACCGGCACACGACGAGCCGTGATCCAGAACGGAAACACGTACGGGACCGACCGGGATTGGCTCTCATCGGGAAGAATTTGGATCTTCTCCCGCATGCTCCAACCGGATGAACGCCACCCCCTCCCGTAACGCGGAGTTACATCGCCCCGATGGCCTTAGTACATCAGATGGCGGAACTGGTGCGTCGCTCGCGATAGAGAGGTAACGCGTCCATGGAACCGTCGCTGAACACCGATGCCGAAACACGTCCGCCAGCCACCACCGGCATCATCACGTACCTCTTTCTGACAACGAGCCCATTCGTCTTCCTCCTCGACTGGGTGCATGACCTCCCCGCGGGTGTCTTCTGGCCGCTCGTGGCGGTCACCGCGGCCCTGTACATCCGCACTCTGGTGAACACCACGTCGAGGAAGCTGTTCAGCCGGAAGTCGAAGGGACGGAGGAACTTCAAGGGATCGATCGACGAGGAGAACCTGTCGTCGCTCCAGAAGTCCCTGATGTGCAATGCGGATCTCATGACACCGAACCAGGTCCGGTACTTCGCGCTCTCGGTGCTCGCCCCCCAGATGATCCGGCGAAGGGTGACCGACGAGTACACGCCCGCGGTGCGAACGCTCACGAAATCCGTGACGGTCGAATTGGACCTGAACCACCAGTACGTCGCTGACGACGAGCACACGAACGAAAACCTGTTCATCGCGCTGACGCTTCCATGCAAGGGCGCGCTGTACGACCAGCTCAGGACGTCCGACAGCGCTGGCAAGCTACTGCCGTCGCTCTCCCACCGCGAATACCGCGAACTGGCCGCGAGAACACTCCGGACGCTCTTGCGGTCCGCACTACCCGACAGAAAGCTCACGGCTGAGGCCGTGGCCGCCGAGAAGCTCGCCCTCACGGAGATCCTGAGGTTTTCCAGGGTAGAGCGGGACGAAGGCGAGACCGAGCGGGAGTTCATTCGACGGGATCTCCAGCAGAAGTGCAGGAGGAACGCAGCTTTCGCCGCGATCAAGGCACTCGGCGACAAGGACAACCAGTACCTGAAGCTGGCCGTGGAGTTCACCGCGAAGTTGGCCACCCACTACGCGATAGTCGTGGTCGTGCCGACGAACGGGTCGGCCCGTTCCATCGTCAACTACTCCAGGGTGATCATCCCCGACCTCTACCTCGCCAGTCCTACCAGCAAGGAGGGCATCCGGGATCGTCTGCGCATGGGACTCGGCCTTCGTCCCAGTTCGTTGACGATCAGCGCGCGGAACGCCGCCTCCTGCCACAGCTACCACCTGATCGTCGCAGCCAGTCCCGACCTGTTCCTGGGCGACTTCGACACCAGCTCGGTGCTGCGAATCCATCGAGCGGGCGAACCACGACTGGAACCCTATTGGCGCGTTCGGGGACGACGGGGTCAGAACTACTTCCACCTCTACGCCCGCTCTCTGGTTTCGAGCAACAAGGACGACCTGAACGTCACTATGCACTTCTTCGAGGTCCCTCCCGGTTCGGTGGGACGTGCCTTCACCGCCGCCCTGGCGACGTGCCTCGTGGTGCTGCTCGTCGGTTTCCTGTCCTTCGCCGCTGTCGACCTCATCGGAGTCGACAGCCAAGTCGCCTCGTTCCTCCTCGCCGTTCCCGGATTGGCCGCGGCGTGGATGGGTTTCGAAACACGCTCGGACCAGCTCTTCGAGGGAACTGTCATCTCCCGGTTGTCACTCGTGACAACCTTCACCCTCTCGTTCGGCGCGAGCGTCATGCTGATGTTGAACAAGTCAGGATTGGTGGAGCCCAGGGGGCACGAGATCTTCTTCTTCGGGCAAACCGACGTGTGGTGGTCGATCCTCGGCGTTCTCGCGACGATGCACATGATCACCGTGGGTGCCATCTGGTGGTTGCGCGATCGCATCTACCGCAGCCTGACCGCACGACCGGTCGGTGATTCAGCCGTCATCGCGTGACCACGACAGGAGGAAGCAGATGCGGATCAAAGAGCTGTTCCTCGGAAGATCAACGGTCGAGTATCGGAAATACCTCCGCAGGGAACGTCGACTCACCGAGGCCGGGAGAAAAGACCCCAAGGAGTCGCGCTGGGTAGCCGCGGAAGATGACTGGCCGGGCCACCACTCGGCGGACGTGCCCGATCGCAAAGCGGCCGAGTTGATCTGGTCGGAGACGTTCACCAAGGCGGGGACGCAGGTCCAGGCGACCTACGAGGAACACCCCGTGTCGGAATCCCGCAAGGTCGGCGAGAATCCCACGTGAAGCTGATCAGCGGCATTCGTGCCACCATGCTCCCCATGACCCGCAAGCTCTGCCTGGCCCAGGATCCGGCGTCCGACGAACTGCTCACCAAGGACCCGTTCGCCTTGCTCGTCGGAATGCTGCTCGACCAGCACACTGCTTGATGTATGACTAGCTGTTCTCTTCGAGCAGCTGAGCGGCAGCTAGTGGATCCATCATGTTCGAGTAGACCTGTTCACCAGGACGCAGCGGCCGATCCGGCATCGCAAACTCCGGATACCAGCCGTCCCTGTCGCAGCCGGGCACCAGATCCAAGGCGATGGCGACGAAGTTGTCGGGCACTGAGCCAGTGATCCACATCGCTACGTACGTGCCCCTGTCCTCCACGCCCCGAACGAGCACGCCAAGTTCTGCGCCGGCGACCTCGCCAACATGCTCGTGCCCGTCGAGCAAAGATGCACACACCAGGCGCCGCACCGTTTCGCTCATGGCCCGCAGCATCCGGACCGCTGCTTCAGCGCGGTATCGATCGAAGTCGTCCTGGTCGGCAAGCCACTGACCACAGAACGTCGACGACTTCAAGGGCGGGCTGTGCTCGGCGTTGTACCTGGCTCGCGCGGCGATGGCGGCTGTCGCGAGCGCTTCGTAGAAGTCCTCACGACTTCCTGCTTCCCGCACTCCAGCTGTGACCATCCAACCGGGGTCGCCCGCCTCGACGACGG
>DATMCA010001150.1:0-2244 GCA_035559015.1 Umezawaea sp.
AACCGCTGGTACCCCTCGCGGATCGCCAGGTCGCCGAGCCCGCCGCCGCCGATGATCCCGGCCATGGCGGAGTAGCCCAGGACGGCGATCACGGTCACGCCGATCGCGTTGATCAAGGCGGGCAACGATTCCCGGAGCAGCACGCTGCGGACGATCCGCAGCGTGCTCGCCCCGGTCGTCACGGCCGCCTCGACCACGGCGACGTGCACCTCGGACAGGATGTTCTGCACGAGCCTGCCGACGAACGGCACGGCACCGATCGACAGCGGCACGATCACCGCGCTGGTGCCGATCGAACTGCCGAGCACCAGCCGGGTGAGCGCCGTCAGCGCGATGAGCAGCACCACGAACGGCATCGACCGGCCGAGGTCGGTGATGAAGCCCAAAGCCTTGTGCAGCAACGGTCTCGGCCGCAGCCCACCGGGAGCGGTGAGCTGGAGCCAGACTCCTACCGGAATGCCGAGCACGGTCGCGATCAGGGTGGAGATGCCCACCATGTACAACGTTTCGCCGGTTGCGTCGACGAGCATGTCGAACACGGTGGACCAGGGTGTCGCAGACCTCACGCAGCTACTCCCTGCGGCCCCTTGAGGGTGCGCTGGACGGAGGCGCCCGCTTCGGAGATCCACTCCAGCGCGGAGTCCGCGCGTTCACCCGTGAGACCGACGCGGAAGCGCGCGACGGGCGTCTCGGCGAGCCGCGTGAGCCCGCCGCCGAGCAGGTTCAGCTCGACGCCGAACCGGCTGGTGACCTCGGGCAGCAGCGCGCCGACGGCCGCGAAGCCGACCAGCACGACGTCCGCGACGCGGTCGAAACGGCTCTCCGCCAACGGGTTCTGGTCGATCGCGGGCAGCAGCGACGCGGCGGTCCGGCTGGCGGCGTTCGACACCAGGTCCAGCACCTTGCCGTGCTCCACGACTCGGCCGTCCTCCAGCACCGCGACGTCGTCGCAGATCCGGCGCACGACGGCCATGTCGTGCGTGACGACGAGCACGGTGATGCCGAGTTCGGCGCGGGCGCGGTCCAGCACGGTCAGCACCGAGCCGGTCGTGTCGGGGTCGAGCGCGGACGTCGGCTCGTCGGCGAGCAGCACGGACGGACCGGCCGCCAGTGCGCGGGCGACGGCGATGCGCTGGCGCTGCCCACCGGACAGCTGGTCGGGGTAGCTGCCCGCCTTGTCGGTCAGGCCGACGAGGTCCAGCAGTTCGGCGACGCGGTTGCGGCGCTGCGGTCCGGGCACGCCCGCGGACTCCAGCGGGAGTGCGACGTTGCCCGCGGCGGTGCGCTGCCGGAGCAGCGAATCACCTTGCGGCACAACGCCGATCTGCCTGCGGGCGGCGCGCAGCGCGGTGCCGTCCAGCGAGACGAGGTCGGTGCCGTCGACGCGGATCGCGCCGCTGTCGGGGCGCTCCAGCAGTGCGACGCACCGGGCGAGGGTGGACTTCCCGGCTCCGCTCGGTCCGACGACCCCGAGCACGGTGCCCGCCTGGACTTCGAGGCTGACACCGTCCAGGGCCACGACGGGACCGTTGCGACCGGCGAATGACTTGGTGAGGTTCTCGACTGTGATCACGTTTTCGCTCCACGGCTACGCGCGGCGTCGCAGTGCTTGTGGCATGCGACGGCCGTCCTCAATGGACCGTCCGATGAGGACGGCGAGGAATTCGGGTAGAAGCTGGGGGTAAGGAGAAGCGCCGGACGAGTTAGCGTCGACAGCCCGTGTTGGTGCGACGGCACTGGTCGACTGTCCGTCGCCGCGTGAGCATTCCCTGCGTGGGCACGTAATCCTCCATCGAGCCTGGCGGAAGCACCTGCCCGCGTCCAGCGGGTGGTTGCTGCGGCGTCAAAGAGCCAGGTCTCTCGGCCGCTCGGGATGGCACCACGAGTACACCCGACACGAGCCCGCAAACGCAAGCCCGAATCGCCCACAATCTGGGATCGTTCGAGAAGTCACACTTCTGGACCAGCATCCACGCCCGGTTCCGGTACCGAACCACCGGATCACCGGCCAAACGGCCTACCGACCGATGATCAACCGGCACCCTTACGCCCAAACAGGTGAATCGAGTGCCCCACCCGCCCGAGCCACCACCAAGCCACAGCACCCAAGCCACCGCCGCCAAGGCGCCCGTCTGAGCTACCACCCGCCGAGGAACCCGCCCGAGCCACCGCCCCGACCTCGCCCGCCCAACCCACCCGAGCGCCCCACCACCCGAGCGCCGAAAAATGTCGGACCCCACCCGT
>DATMCA010001151.1:0-2529 GCA_035559015.1 Umezawaea sp.
GCAGAGCAGGTAGTGCAGGCAGGGCGGAGCAGGGCAGGGCGAGGCGGGGCGGGCAGGGCAGGGGTGAGTGCTTTCGCTCGGCGGTTATCAACCAACCGTTGATCAGTCCCTAGCGACCAGTCAGCTGTGGCACCCCAGTTCAGTCAGCTAGCCCACCCATCACTTGCCGATACCCGTCCTACAAGCCTGACCAGCCCACAACAAACCGGCAGACGAACCGGGCCCTAGACCGTGGCCGATTTTACTTGGGGGATTTGCCCCTTAAAATTGCGGATCGGGCAGGGCTTTCGGGCACTGCCTTTTAGCCCGATCAAGGGGCAAATCTAGGGGTCCCAAGTCAAATCGGCCACACCACCGCAGGGACCCGAGCCCGCACCAGCCCCTCCGCTGGCACTCACGCCCCCACCAGCCACTCCCTACCCCGCAGCCCCTCCCCCCTTCCCCGGCAACAAAGCCCTCACAGCCTCAATCGTGTCCGCCCCATCCGCATCCTTATCCGGCCTATACCGAAGCACCCGAGCAAACCGCAAAGCCAACCCACCCGGATACCGAGGACTCACCTGCGCGCCATCCAGCTCTATCTCAATCACCAACTCGGGTCTAACCACAACCCCCCACGGATGATTCTCAACAGCGATATCCGCAAGAGCCTTGGTCTGCCAAGCCAGGAGTTCATCCGTCATCCCCTTGAACGTCTTCCCGACCATGATCGGCGGGCCGCCGTCCGGGTCGCGGGCGCCGAGGTGGAGGTTGGAGAGCTTGCCCGAACGTCTACCGCTGCCCCATTCGACGCCGAGCACGACGAGGTCGAGGGTGTGGACCGGTTTCACCTTCTGCCACGCGCTGCCGCGTCTGCCCGCCGCGTAGAGGGAGTCCAGCGACTTCACCATGACACCCTCGTGGCCCGCCGCCAGCGCGGCGTCGACCACTCCCGCCGCCGCGTCGGGGGACGGCTCCTCCACGCCGGGGATCACGTGGACGCCCGCGACCGCGCGCAACTTCTCCAGACGGGCGCGCAGGGGGACGTCCAGGAGGTCGTCGCCGTCCAGGTGCAGGCAGTCGAAGAAGAACGGGGACAGGAGCAGTTCGCGGGCGTCCTGGGCGCCGAAGCGGCTCATGGTCTCCTGGAACGGCCTCGGCTTGCCCTCGTCGGTGAGGGCCAGGGTTTCGCCGTCCAGGACCACCGAGGTGCACGGCATGGCGCGGACCAGGTCGACCAGTTCCGGCACGGTCGCGGTGATCTCCCGCAGGGTGCGGGTGAAGACGTGGACCTCCGAACCCGACCTGTGCACCTGGATGCGGGCACCGTCGAGCTTGTGCTCGACGACGACGCTGCCCAACTCCGCCATCGCCTCCGGAAGGGACGAGGCGGGGGAGGCGAGCATCGGGCGGACCGGTCTGCCGACCTCCAACCTCACCTCGGCCAGCTCCGCTTCACCGCCGCGCAGGGCGGCCACCGCCGTGTCGGGCAGTGAGCCGGACAGCATGAAAGCCCGGCGCACCACCGCGCCCGGCACGTCGGCGGCCGAGGCGATGGCGTCCAGCATCACGCCCTCCAGCGCGCCCTGCCGCAGTTCGCCGGTCAGCAGGCGCCGGAGGAAGCCCTGCTCCGCGGCTGTGGCTCGGCCGAACAGGGCGGCCAGGAGGTCGGAGCGACGACCGGCCGAGCCCTTGCCGCCGAACGCCCCGTAGGCGCCCAGGGCCTCGTCCACCTCGACCACCGTCAAGGACTCGCCCGCCGCCGGTGGCACGGAGATGTCGTGCACGGTTCTCCAGCCCGCGCCGATGCGGCCCTGGCTGGGCACGCCGATGAGGAAGGACACCACCGCCGGGGTGTCCAGCCTCTTCAGCAAGCCCGCCAGCGCGGCGACCTTGGCGAGCCGGGACCGCGTCGCGGCCACGGCCTCGGATGTCTCGACCAGCTCGGAGAACAGCACGGGTCCAATGGTGCACCCGAGCACCGACAAAAACAGATCAGCGGAGTTCCCTGACCGCCTCGCGCAACCGATCGGGCGACAACGACGCGTAGCCGAGCACCAGACCCGGCCACATCGGTGTCCGCGAGTAGTGGGCCAGGGCCAACACGTTCACCCCGCGGTGGGCGGCCCGCTCTTGGACGGCGAGGTCGTCGGTGCCGGGAGGGAGGCGGACGACCACGTGCAGGCCCGCCGCGACGCCGACCGGTTCCCACGACGGCAGCTCCACGGCCAGCGCGCCGAGCAGGGCGTCGCGGCGCTTCCGGTACAGGGCACGGGTTCGGCGCAGGTGCCGGTCGTAGCCGCCGGTGCGCAGGAGGTGGGCGAACGCGGCCTGGTGCAGGATGTCGCTGCCCATGTCCTCGTACCGCTTGCGCTGGATCATCTTGTCCCGCAACGGTTGCGGCGCGACCATCCAGCCCAGCCGGAGGCCGGGGGCGAGCACCTTGCTCGAACTTCCCTGGTACACGACGCGGCTCGGGTCCAGGGCCTGCACGGCGCCGACGGCGGGGCGGTCGTAGCGGTGTTCGGCGTCGTAGTCGTCCTCGATGAC
>DATMCA010001152.1:0-2317 GCA_035559015.1 Umezawaea sp.
CCGCGATCGCCGACCCGCAGCCCAGCGCGAAGGTCAGGCCGAGGATCAGCGTGGGCGAGGTCATGCCGAGGAAGGTCACTGCGGCCAGCATCGCCGCGGCGACGGACATCGCCCCCTGCGCGCCCAGCAGCAGCCGCCGCCGGTCCACGACGTCCGCCCACGCCCCGGCCGGCAGGGCGAGCACCACGATCGGCAGGCTGGAGGCCGCCTGCACGAGCGACACGAGCAGTGGTGAGCGGTCGATCAGCAGCCACTGGGCGCCGACCGTCTGCATCCAGGTGCCCACGTTCGACGCGAACTGGGCGATCCACAGCGCTCGGAACATCGCGTGCAGCCGCAGCGGGGCCCACGCCGACGCCGGAGGCGAGGCGGGGACCGGCGCGGAGACCACGTCGCGTCGGTACCAGATGACGCCGGGCGGCTCAATTCGTGGCGTACCGACCGTCGGTCCCCGCACGAGCTGCAGAGGGCCGGCTCGGGCCTGCAGTCATAGGCTGCGTCGGTGGAGTGGTGGCGCCCGTTCCTGACCCGGCTGGTCGCCGCCGACCCGGGGATGCGCCGGTTCCGGGCCGCGACGCAGGTGATCGTCGCCGTCGTGCTCGCGGTCGGGGTCGCGCTGCCGGCCCTGACCGCGCTGCACCAGCCGGTCACCGCGGTCGCACCCGCCGCCGTCGTCGCGATGGTGAGCATGCTCGCGGTGCGCGCGGGAGGCCGGGAGGGCGTGCTCACCACGCTCGTGATGCCCGTCGCCGCCACCGTGTCGTTCACCCTCGCCGCGCTCGTCCACGGGTCGCTCCGGCTCGCGGAGCTGGTGTTCGTCGGCGTGATGTTCGTGGCGGTCTGGATGCGCCGCTTCGGACCACGCGCATTGGCGGCGGGAATGGCCGCATTCCTCGGCTACTTCCTCGCGCTGTTCCTGCAGGCGTCGTTCGCGGCGCTGCCGGCGATGGCCGGGGCCGCGGTGGTCGGGGCCTGCGCCGCACTGCTCGCGCGGTTCGTGTTGCTGCCGGAGCGGCCGGACTCGGCGTGGCGAAGTGGGATGCGCGCGCTGCGCGCGCGGGTGCACACGCTCCTGCACGCCGTCGACGCCCTCGGCGCGGAACCCGGCTCGGCGGGGCACCGCAGGCGGGTCCACGACGAGCTGCTGCGCCTCAACGCGACCGCGCTGTCGCTGGGCACGACCTTCGCGGCGCTCGACGCACTGCCGCCCGAGCGGGCGGACGCGCTGCGCCGGCACGTGCTGGACGTCGAGCTCGCGGCAGGCGCACTCGTCACCGCGGTGGACGGGCTGGTCGACGGGCCCGTGGACGCGGCGGCGCGGCCGGCGGTGGCGCGGGTGACCGCGGCGCTCGACCACGACGTCGCGGCGGCGGCGCGGGCGTCCCGGGAGATCGCGGACCAGCTCGACGGCGCCGGTTCCCCCGCGGTCGGCATGGCGGTGCGCCGGCTGGCCGCGGCGGCCGCGGACCTCGGCACGGCCACCCTCACGATGCAGCACGACACGGACCTGCCGGCCGCGCCCGAACCGGCCGCCGAGGAGCCCGCCGAGGAGCCGGACGAGCCCCACGGGCTGAAGCCGACCACCCGCACCGCGATCCAGGTGGCCGTCGCCGGCACCCTGGCGACCGTCGTCGGCGGCCTGGTGGCGCCCGGCCAGTGGTTCTGGGCGGTGATCACGGCGTTCGTGGTGTTCGCGGGCGCCAACAGCCGCGGTGAGCTGCTCGTGCGGGCGTGGTCGCGGACCCTCGGGACGCTGGGCGGGGTGATCGCGGGCGTCGTGGTGGCGAGCCTGGTGACCGGGCACGTCGTGCTGCAGGGCGCCGTCGTGCTGGTATGCGTCTTCCTCGCGTTCTACCTGCTGCCGGTCTCCTACGGGCTGATGACCTTCTTCGTGACGACCATGCTCGGCGTGCTCTACGGGCTGCTCGGCCGGTTCAGCGTCGCGTTCCTGGAGATCCGCCTGCTGGAGACGGTGATCGGAGCGATCGCCGGAGCGGTGGCGGCGCTGCTCGTGCTGCCCACGCGCACCCGCGGCGTGGTCCGGGAGCAGGTCGCCGCCTTCCTCGTCCCGGTCACAGGCCTCCTGCGCGGTGCGGCCGACGACCTGCGCACCGGAACGGACGTCCGCCCGCTCGCCGCCGAGTCCCGCGACGTCGACACGCAGATGCACGCCCTGCTCATCAGCGCGCGCCCGTTCGGCAGCTGCCGCTTTGGCGACGCCCGGGCCCGCTATGAGCGGTGGCGGTTGTTGGTCGGCTCCTGCGCGGCCGCCACGCGGGGGTTCGCCCGAACGATCGGTCCCGCTGCGTGCACCAGC
>DATMCA010001153.1:0-3690 GCA_035559015.1 Umezawaea sp.
GACGGGGCCGCTGCCGATGCGGGTCAGCACGACGGTGGCCTCGGTCGTGCCCGCGAGCTTCAGCCTGCGGCGCAACGTGTTCGGGTCGACGTCGAGGCCGCGCACCAGGATCTCCAGGCGGCCGACGTCGTGCTTCCGCAGCACCGCGCGCAACGACTTCTCGCTGTAGTGCCCGTGTTCGACCACCCGGAACGCCCGGATCCCCGGCGGCGGCTCGGCCCCGGTGAGGTAGGCGATCCGCTCGTCCACCTGCCCGAGCCCGTGCCGGGCCGCGTAGTGCCGGACCAGCCCGGCCCGGACGACGGCGCCGTCCGGGTCGACGATCCACTCACCCGGTGGCAGCACCGGGCAGTCGTCGGGTTCGGCGTCGGTGATCGTCCACCCCGGGCTCCCCTGCCGCAGCACGGTGGCCCGCCGGGTCACGCCGGGCGTCGCCAGCCCGCGCGTCCACAGGCACGCCTCGCGCACGCCGCCGTCCAGCGACACCAGCTCGACCTCGTCCGCCCACGGCGCGACGGCGAAGTCGATGCCCGGCGCGCACTTCACCGCGAGGTCGACCCCCGCGTAGGTGTCGGCGAGTTCGTCCAGCGGTGGCAGGAAGTCCGACGGCTTCCACGTCCGCCGCCCGGCCGAGTCCCGACGGGCCGGGTCGGCGGTCACGGCCGTCGCGCGCGACACGCGGGTCAACGCGTCCGCCCGCAGCAGCACCTGGTCCGGCCCGCAGTTGTTCCGGGCCATCGCCAGCCGCACGGGGTCCAGGTCCGACCCGACGCACCGGTCCGCCACGCGCGCCAGCTCGACCAGGTCGGCGCCGATCGAGCACGTCACGTCGTGCACCACCCGGCCGGCGAACCGCGCCGCGCGGTGCCGACCGACCGGTGACGCCGTCGCCTGCTGGAGGGCGTCGTCGGTGAACAGCCAGTCGCCCGAACCGGCGACCTTGGCCTCGGCCTTCCGGCGGAGCAGCACCGTTTCCAGCACCGCCGCGAACCCGTCGCCCGCGATCCGGCGCGCGGCCGTCACGTCGGCCAGCCGGTCGGTCAGCGGTAGCTCCGCCACCTCGGCCAACGCGGCGCACCCGGCGTCGGAGCGCAGGTACGCCACGTCGGCGAGGGAGAACCCGTAACCCACCTAGAGGGGCTTGCGACCGGTGACCGAGACGTTGTAGAACACCTCGCGCGGCAGCACCTTGGCGAGCACGTTCTCGTCCAGCCACGACAGCCGCTGCCAGCTCCGGTAGGCGAACATCGCCCAGCCGAAGCCGAGCTTGCCCTTCGGCACCGCGGCCTCGAACGTGCGGACGGGCCAGCCGAACAGCGCGGCCGACAGCTCCTCCGTCACCGCCCTGACCTCACGGGCGCCCGCCGCGCGAGCCGTGCGCTCCAGGTCGCCGGGGTCGAACGTGTGCAGGTCCACCACCGCTTCCAGGGCCGCGGCGCGGGAGGACTCGTCCAGCTCCTCCTGCGGGCGGCGCCAACCGGTCAGCGCGGGCGCCTTGGTGACGTTCGTGGTCAACCACCAGGTGAGCTGGCCCAGCTTGCGGGCGTAGAAGTTGCCGATGTTCGTCGGGTCGCCGGCGAACACGAAGCGCCCGCCGGGCTTGAGGACCCGCTGGACCTCCCGCATCGCCGCCTCGACGTCCGGGATGTGGTGCAGCACCGCGTGCCCGACGACGAGGTCGAACGTGTTGTCGTCGTACGGGATCCGCTCCGCGTCGGCCACGCGGCCGTCGACCGGCAGGCCCAGGTTCTCGGCGTTGCGCAGCGCGACCTCGACCATACCCGGCGACAGGTCCGTCACCGAACCCCTCTTGATCACACCGCCCTGCATCAGGTTGAGCAGGAAGAAACCCGTGCCGCAGCCCAGTTCCAGCGCGTGCTCGTACGGGCCGACGCCGCCCGCGACCGCGCGGAAGCGGTCGGTGGCGTAGGTGATGCAGCGCTCGTCGTAGGAGATGGACCACTTCTCGTCGTACGTGCCCGCCTCCCAGTCGTGGTAGAGCACGTTGGCGAGCTTGGGGTCCTTCCACGCCGCCTCCATCTGCTCGGCGGTCGCGTGGGGTTGGGGCGCGGGATCACTTGCCACTGAAGTTGGCCTTTCCGGGACCGTTCTCGATGAACGACTGCATGCCGACCGCGCGGTCCTCGGTGGCGAACAGCGCGGCGAACAGGTGGCTCTCCAGCTTCAGGCCGCTGGTGAGGTCGGTGTCCAGGCCGCCGTCGACGGCGGCCTTCGCGGCGGCGTAAGCGAGCACGGGGCCGTTGACGAACTGGCCCGCCCACCGCTGGGCCGCGGAGTACACGTCGTCGGGCGCGACGACCTCGTCCACCATGCCGATGGAGAGGGCTTCCTGGGCCGTGACGAACCGGCCGGTGTAGATCAGGTCCTTGGCCCTGGACGGCCCGATCAGCCGCGCGAGGCGCTGCGTGCCGCCACCGCCGGGAATGATGCCGAGCAGGATCTCCGGCTGGCCGAGCTTCGCGTTGTCGCCCGCGATCCGCCGGTCGCAGCCCAGCGCGATCTCGAAGCCGCCGCCCAGCGCGTAACCGGTGATGGCCGCGACGGTCGGCTTCGGGATGTCCGCGACCGAACCCAGCGCCGACGACAGCGCCCACGCGCGGGTGGTGATCTCCGCGTGCGTCATCCCGGCGAACTCCTTGACGTCCGCGCCCGCGGCGAACACCTTCTCGCCGCCGTAGACGATCACCGAGTACACGTCCGCGCGCTCGGCCGCCTCCCGCGCGGCCGCCTGGACCTCGTCCTGGACCTGCCTGTTCAGCGCGTTCATCGGCGGACGGGCCAACCGGATCGTGCCGATACCGCCGTCGACTTCCAGCGTGACGAACTCAGCCACAGGTCCTCCTCGACCAGGTCTCCAGCACACTGCCGTACGGCAGGTTACCGCCCGGTAGTCATCGGCTCGACTTGACTCCTAGCCCGCCGTGCACGGGCACCTCCTCGGTGCCCTCCCGGTCCGGCCGCCAGTGCGACAGCGTCGTGATGCCCGGCTCCAGCAGCTCGAACCCCTCGAAGAACCGGGCGAACCGGTCGTGGTCGCGCACCGCGGGGGCCAGGTACTCCTGCTCGAACAGGTCGATCGCCTCGTCCAGCCCCTCGAACGTCGGGTCCGGCGTCGGGTGGCTCAGCGCGAGCAGGCTCCCGACCGGGACGGCGTCGCGGTAGGTGGCCAGCGCGCCGTCCGGGTCCTGGTCGTCCTGCACGAAGTGCAGCGACAGCAGCGCGAGCACCGCGATCGGCTCGTCGAAGTCCAGCAGCCCGCGCACCGCCTCGTGCCGCAGCACCTCGGCCGCGTCCAGCATGTCCGCGTTGATCAGCGCCGTGTTCGGCGTGTCCGCGAGGATCAGCTGGCCGTGGGCGTGCACCACCGGGTCCAGGTCCACGTACGCGACCTTGCACCGGGGGTCGATGGCCTGCGCGACCTCGTGCACGTTGCCGACGCCGGGGATGCCCGACCCGAGGTCGAGGAACTGCCGGACGCCCGCGTGCACGCACACCCGCACCACCCGGTGCATGAACGCGCGGTTGGAGAGCGCCACCTGCCGGATGATCGGCATGGCGGCCACGGCCTGCTTGGCCAGCTCGCGGTCGACGGCGAAGTTGTGCGCGCCCCCGAGCAGGTAGTCGTAGACCCGTGCGTCGTTGGGCTTGGTGAGGTCGACGATCGCCGGC
>DATMCA010001154.1:0-3714 GCA_035559015.1 Umezawaea sp.
CTCCGCCACTCGCAACGCCGCTCGCACGTCGTCCAGCTCCCGCACCTTCCGCGCGTGCTCGGCGCCGGCGGTCTTGACCTCCGCCCGGCACCCGTCGACCCGCTCCCCGGCCTCCTCGACGGCTTCGCGCGCCTCGGCCAACCTCCGCTCCCGACGCTGCTCACGCCGCGCGGACAGGTCGTCGGGCACGGGCGTCCCGTCGGACAGCGGCCCGAACCCGGAGTACTCCAACGCCTTGGTCAACCGCCCACCGCGCACCTGCTCGGCCAGCTCGGCGTCCGCCATGGCCGCGGTGAACGTGTTCCGCACCTGCGTCAGCGCCTCGCCGGTGAGCCCCGCCTCGTCCGCGGCCAGCGCGGTCAGCTCGTTCACCAGCTCCCGCCGACGGCGGTCCAACCGGCGCAGCTCGCTGCCGTGCAGCTGCCGCTGCGCGTCCCGCAGCCGCTCGCCCAGTTCCAACGCCTCGACCAGCACCGACGCACCGGAGTGCACCAGTCGGTTCACCGCCCACGCGGCCTGGGTGGGGCGGCGCAGCGCACCGATCGCCTTGGCCTCGCCCTTGTCCCGCGCGGCCGCCGCCAACCGGGTGCGGGCAACCGTGAACTCCGACGGCGGCAGGGCGTACAGCTCGTCGGCGGCCTCGTCGACACGCGATGTGCTCGTGATGGATCCAGTCTGCTCAGAACCGACGACACCCGCCATCCGTAGTACGGGAAAAGGGCTGAGTCGTGACGAGCGGAGGAGCAGCCATGAGCGTCCACAGCGTTGAGGACCTGGTACCGCTGCGAACGGGGTTCGACCTGACCTGGCGCGGCTACCACCGCGAAGAGGTCGACGACTACGTCCACGACCTCGAACACGACCTGCGCGACCTGGCCGCCGACCGCGACGCCTGCACGGCCCGCGCCGAGCACCTGGCCGAGATGCTCGAACGCTCGCAGGCCGAGACCAAGACCCTCCGCGCCGAGCTCAACCGCGTCTGCAGCACGCCCTTCGACACCGAGGTCCTGCCGTTCCGCCTGTCCGTGATGGTCGAGGTGGCCACCGCCGAGGCCACCTCGGTGCTCGACCAGGCCCGGGCCTGCTGGGCCGCCGCCCAGGACTCGGCGACGAAGCTGCGCGCCCACTACGACCGGCTCGGCGAGGACACCCGCCGCCAGCGTGCCGAGATCGAGGCGGAACGCGAGTCGGTGATCCGCGTGGCACGGGTGCAGGCGCGGACGATCGTGGCCAAGGCCGAGGCGCGCCAACGGGAACTGGACGCGGAGGCGGAACGGGCGCGGGAGCGGGTGGAGCTCGACTTCAAGCTGGCCATGGACCAGCGGCGCGCGGAGGCGCTGCGAGCGCTGGCCGCGGGGAAGCTGGACTGAAGCCCGGCAAGGGAACGGGGGCCACCCGTGGAGTTCCGCGAGTGGCCCCCGTCCGCGCCGATCAGCTCTGCTGGGTGAGCCTGAACGACTGCGAAGCGGACCCGTTGCAGGTGAGCTGCACGAGTTGGACGCTGTCCGCGCCGGACCCTCCCGGCACCGTCAGGCACTTGCCGCTGAGCCTGCTGGTGAAGTGGTAGTAGCCGTCGGACTCGGCGACCGGCTGCCACTGCTGGTTGTTGCCGCCGCCGTAGGCCCACAGGTGCAGTGCGGCGTTGTCGGCGGTGGAGGTGTTGCTGACGTCGATCACCTGCGCCGCGTTGCCGCGGTTGTTGATGCGCACGAACCCGTCGCTGGTGGGCGCGAACTGGTACTGCTGCGCGAGGGTGGAGTTGCAGGTGTACTGCTGGATCGCGGTGCCGTTGGCGGTGGCGGCCGAGCGCGCGTCGACGCACTTGGAGCTGCCGCGGTTGGCGACGGAGTACCAGGCGGTCGGCGAGATCTGGCCGGGCGGGTCGTTCGGGGGCGTGGAGGTCGCGCCGCCGAGCCAGAGCAGGCCGTCGACGATGAACCGGTTCTGGATCTCGCTGTCGAACGTCGAGGACAGGCCCTGGTTCGTCTCGTAGTTCATCGCGTTGTGGCCGAAGTTGGCGTACAGCATCCGGTAGTTCTTGTTCGTCCACATGATCGGGTAGTAGCCGCTGCGCCACTGCTGGTTCGGGTCGCTGCCGAGCGGGAAGCTGGACGGGTCGACCGAGGCCAGGATCTTGATGTTCGCGTTGTTCCGCAGGTCGTTGTTCCAGGAGTACCACTCGCTCACCGCGGAGGTGAACGTCGCGGGGAGCCTGCTGGTCGACGGGTGGGTGCGGTCCTCGACCTTCAGCACCGCGGTGGTCGGGCCCCAGGTGTTGCTGCGGAACGTGCCGGAGCCGAGGAACGTGTTGTTGAACCACGGCCAGTTGTTCGCGTTGTCGGTGTACGCCGAGACGTGGAAACCGAAGTAGCCACCCCCGTTCGCGACGTAGTTCTGGAACGCGGAGCGCTGCGCGGCGCCGGTCGGCGCGTCGTCCAGGAACATGACGACCTGGTACTGCGCCAGGTCGTTGGCGTTGAGCATGTTCCAGTTGTTCGTGGACGTGTAGGTGAAGTTGTTCTGGGCCGCGATCTGCGGGAACCGGATGTTGGCTTCCTTGACCCAGTTGATGTGGGCGGCGTCCCAGGTCCCGTTGTAGAAGGCCAGGACCTTGAACGCGGGGGCCGCCTGCGCCTCGACGCGCCCGAACGCGGGGCTCAGGACGACGAAGACGCCCGCCAGCAGCAGGGCGAAGAGCTGGACGAACTTGCGTTTTCTGCTGGAACCGTCAGCGGTGCTCATGCAGGGACCTTTCACAGGGGGTTCGGGGAGACTGCCGCCGGCAGAGGGCGACGATCGGCGGCCCCGCACGGAGATGCCCGCACGGACATGCTCCAAGAACCCCTTGGGGCATCTCGGGTCCCGCTGAAGACATCGACGTCTCCTCAGGCAGTGCATGCCGATGCGGGCATCGGTCGGGCACCCTAAGACAACCCAAGTTCAGGCCTTAATTCAAGCCCTAATTTTAACCGTTCGGACCTAGCGGGAAATGGCCGAGGCCCCCTTGCGAGCAAGGGGGCCTCGGCCACGTCGTCGAGCGCTAGTTCCGCGAGTCCTTGTGCGGGGACGTCGGGAAGAACCCGCCGCGGGGAGCGGGCAGCGGCGCCACGGCGGGCGGGGGCGTCGGCGCCTCCATCATCGCGGTGGCGTCGATGTTCAACGGCCGCAGGCGAACCGGTTCCGGCGCCTGCTGCGGACGACCGCGCCCACCGCCGCGCTGGGCGGACTGCTGGGCGGCGACCGGACGGCGGTCGGCACGACGCCTGCTCTGCGGCGGCGGTCCGACCGGTTCGATCGTGGTCAGCGTGCTGCTGGCGGGCATCGGCTGCGGCGCCTGCTTGCCGCGCCTGCCACTGCCCCTCGTCGGGTCCGCCACCGGTGCGGGGGCGGGCGGGGGCGCCAGGTCGCGCTCCGGCTCGATCCGACGACCGCGCCTGTCGACCTCCGGCGCGCGCCTGCGGGTCCTCGGCGTGTTGATCTCCGGCGCCTTGGACCGCTTGCGCGACCGCTTCGGCTCGACGGCCGCGGGAGCACCGTCGTCGCCACCGCTCCTGCCGAGCAGCGGCGGGAGCACCCAGGCCGCGAGACCGGTCATCGCGAAGCACAGCACCAGGATGCGCACCAGCGGCGGCACGTTCGGCAGCATCTTCACGGCCATGCCGTTGGCCACGATCACGGCCCCGAAGAAGACGACGAACACGAAGACCGCCAGCA
>DATMCA010001155.1:0-3789 GCA_035559015.1 Umezawaea sp.
ATGTCGCAGATCTCGGCCCGGCGCGACGCGGTCAGCGACGCCGCGCGCCAGCACTGGATCGCGGAGCGGGTCTTCGACTGGTCCCCCGTTCCGACGACCCACCTGCGCCCGACGTTCTTCGCCGAGTGGCTGATCACCTTCCTGGACGACCGGGGCGTGCTCCGGCTCCCGTTCGCCGACGGCAGGCACGCCCCGATCGCCGCGGAGGACCAGGCGCACGTGATCGCCGCCGTCCTGGAGAACCCCGAGCCGCACGCGGGCGAGGTGTACCGCCTGCGCGGACCGGTGGAGCTGAACCACACCGAGATCGCCGCGGAGCTGTCCGCGACGCTCGGCAGGCCCATCTCCTACGAACCGATCAGCCTGGACGAGTTCTCCACGGCGCTGGCGGAACGGGGGTTCGGGCCGCACCTGGTCCAGCACCTGCGCAACGTCGCGGTCGACTACCGGAACGGGATCTTCGCGGGCGCGGACGACGTGGTCGAGACCGTCGGCGGGACGGCGCCGATGACCGTCGCGGAGTACGCGGTCCGCAACAAGGAGTTCTTCCAGGGCAGGGAGTCCTGGACCTTCCGGTGATCGACGTGACAAGAAGGGGAGTATGCCCCTATCATTCGGGGCTCCTCCCCTCCTCCCCTCCTACCGCGCGAACGAGCCAGAGAGCCAGGTGCGGTGATGCGCGTGTCAGGCGCTCCGAACTGCTACGTCACGTCCATGCGCAAGGCGTCGCGGAGGCTGACCCAGCTCTACGACGACGCGCTGGCCCCGTCCGGCCTGCGGTCGACCCAGTTCTCCATCCTGGCCGAGCTGAGCGAACCCACGCAGGCACCGCCGACCATGGGCGAACTGGCCGAGGTCCTGGTGCTCGACCGGTCCGGCCTGGGCCACTCGCTGCGACCGCTGGAACGGGAGGGCCTGATCGCGTTCGAGGTGAACCCGGACGACCGGCGCAGCCGGATCGTGGTGCTGACCGAGGCGGGTCGCGACCGCTACCGGCAGGCGCACGAGCTGTGGAAGTCGGCGCAGGAGCGCTACCGCGAGGTCACCGGCGCCGCCGAGGCGGACGAGCTGCGCGGACGGCTCCAGGCCATCGCCCACGACGACCGGCTCGGCTGAGGACGGTGCCCGGCGGTCAGCCGAGCAGGACCGGGATCCTGCTGTGCCCGTTCGACAGGAACGAGTGCAGCGGCGCCAGTGCGGTCACCGGTTCGGCCAGGGTCATGTCGGGGAAGCGGTCGAACAGCGCGGGCAGGGCGATCCGCGCCTCCAGCCGGGCCAGCGGGGCGCCGAGGCAGTGGTGGACGCCGTGGCCGAAGGCCAGGTGCTGCTTCTGGTCGCGGGTGATGTCGAAGTCGTCGGCGCCGTCGCCGTAGAACCCGGGATCGCGGCCCGCCGCGGCGTAGCCCGCGAGGATGGCGTCGCCCTTCGGGATCGTGCCGCCGTCCACCTCGATCTCCTCCACGGCGAAGCGGAGCGGCAGGTACGGCACGGGTGCCTGCCAGCGGAGGGTCTCCTCGATGACGTCGTCCCACGACCGCTGCCCGGTGCGCACCAGCTCCCACTGGTCCGGGTGGGTGAGCAGGGCCGTGATCGCCTGGTCGAGGAGGTTCACCGTGGTCTCGTGCCCCGCGGTCAGCAGCAGGAGCAGGGTGTCGACGAGTTCCGTCTCGTCGAGCGCGCCGTCCTGGGCCTCGATCAGCGCGCTGGTCAGGTCGTCGCCGGGCGAGAGCCGCTTGTCGGCGACCAGTTCGGCGAACGTGGTGTAGATCGTCGTGGTGTTCGCCATCGCCACCTCGGGCGTCGCGGTCGTGTCGAACACGATGTCCACCGCGTCGCGAATGGTCTTCCGCTGGTGCTCGGGCACGTCGAACAGCCGGCAGATCACCTCGACCGGCACCGGGTTGGCGTACAGCGAACGCAGGTCGACGGGTTCGCCGGGCGGCGCCGCGGCGATCGTGTCGAGCAGCGTCCCGACGATCCCCTCGATCACCGGCCGCATCTCCGCCGTGCGCCGGGCGGTGAACGCCCCGGCCACGATCGACCGCAGCCGCCGGTGGTCCTCGCCGTAGGCGGTGAACATGTTCCGCACGGACACCCAGAGCCGCAGCGGCCAGTCCTCCGGGATCTCCCCGTCGATCCACGCCGACCAGTGCCGGGTCCCGTCCTTCGACACCCGCGGGTCCAGGAGCAGCCTGCGCAGCAGGGTCGGGCTGGTCACCACCCACGCGGCGACGCCGCCGGGCAGCTCCACCGGGACGGCCTCCCCCAGGGTGCGGAGGCGCGCGCCTTCCGCTTGGACGTCGGTGCCGTTGGCGTCGAGGACGAACGAACGCTGTGCCATGACCGGGTTCCTCCCGTGCGAGCGGCCTCTCCGGTACCCAGCCTGCTCGTCACGACGAGGACGCGCGTCGACCGGATGACCGACAACCAGCCCGTCCGGACGCCGCTTTGTAGCATCTGGAACGCCGATCCACGCGGATCGGCCCGTCGAGGCAGGGAGCGCACCACGCATGGACCCCGAGGACTTCCGCGCCGCCGCGCACGAACTGGTGGACTGGATCGCCGACCACCGGCGGCGGATCCCCGACCTGCCCGTTCAGGCCCAGGTCAAGCCGGGCGACGTGGCGGGCATGCTGCCGGCCTCGGCCCCGACCGCCCCGGAGGCCTTCGACGCGGTCCTGCGCGACCTCGACCGCGTGGTCGTGCCCGGCATCACCCAGGTGCAGCACCCGAACTACTACGGCTGGTTCCCCTCCAACGCGACGTTGAGCTCCGTGCTCGGCGACTTCGCCACCGCCGGTCTGGGTGCCCTGGGCATCACCTGGCAGTCCGCGCCGGCCCTGACCGAGGTGGAGGAGGTCGTCGTCGGCTGGCTGCGGGAGCTGACCGGCGTGCCGGAGTCGTGGTTCGGCGTCATCCAGGACACCGCCTCGACGGCGTGCCTGGTAGCGCTGCTGGCCGCCCGCGAGCGGGCCACCGACTACTCCGAGACGCGCGGCGGCCTCCAGGCCGAAGCCGCGCCGATGACCGTCTACACCACCGAGTACGCGCACTCGTCCATCCCGAAGGCGGTCGCGCTCGCGGGCTTCGGGATCGACAACCTCCGCCTGGTCGCGACCGACCCGTGGACGCGGGCCATGCGTCCCGCCGCGCTCGCCGAGGCCATCGCGGCCGACGTGGCGGAGGGCCGCCGTCCGGTCGCCGTGGTGGTGAACGTCGGCACGACGGGGACCACCGCCGTGGACCCGCTGGCCGAGATCGTCCCGATCGCCCGCGAGCACGGGATGTGGGTGCACGTCGACGCCGCGATGGCGGGCTCCGCGCTCCTGCTCCCCGAGATGCGGGGGATGGTGGACGGGCTGGAGGGCGCGGACTCGCTCACCTGGAACCCGCACAAGTGGATGGGCACGGTGCTCGACTGCTCGCTGATGTACGTCGCCGACCCCGAGCACCTGGTGCGGGTCATGGCGACCGACCCGTCCTACCTCCGGTCCTCAGTGGACGGCGAGGTCACGCAGTTCAAGGACTGGGGCATCCCGCTCGGCCGCCGGTTCCGCGCGCTCAAGCTGTGGTTCCAGCTCCGGCTCGACGGCGTGGAGGCGATCCGGGACCGCCTGCGCCGCGACCTGGCCAACGCCCGCTGGCTCGCGGACCAGGTCGAGGCCGCGCCGCGGTGGCGCGTGCTGGCCCCCGTGTCCCTGCAGACGGTCGTGCTGCGCCACGAACCGCCGGCCTGGGTCTCACCGGACGGCGAGGTCCTCGACGGGGCCGCCCTCGACGCCCACACGC
>DATMCA010001156.1:0-9846 GCA_035559015.1 Umezawaea sp.
GTAGAGCCGGTCGCCCGCGGGGTTGAAGGCGGGTCCGGTGATCTCCGACGAGGACTGGTTCGGCACCCGCAGGAAGGGCGCCACGACACCGTTCGGCGTGATGAGGCAGATCTCCAGGTTGCCGCCGTCCTCGGCGACGAACAGGTCGCCGGAGGTCGAGCGGGTGATGTTGTCGACGCCCGTCAGCGGCGCGGTCCCGGAGGTCACCAGCGAGTCGTCGTAGGTGAGGCTGATCGTGCTCGCGCCCGCGTCGTAGGCCCACACGCGGTTGTCGCCCTTGGTGGTGAACCAGCACGTGCCACCGGCGTAGTAGCACCCCTCGCCGCCGTTGAAGCGCTTGGCGCCGGACACCTGCGACCGGGTCGCGGTGGGGCTGCCGTCGGGGTCGGGGACGACCTTCCAGGTCACCGGGCCGGACGTGGACGAGGTCGCGCCGACCATCACCTCCAACGTCCCGGCGGACAGATCACCCCAGGTCGTCGGCTTGAACCGGTAGAAGCACCCGTCGGGGACGTCCTCGGTGAGGTAGACGTAGCCGTGGTCGGCGTCGGCCGCGCAGGCCTCGTGCTTGAACCGCCCCATCGCGGGCCGGGCGACCGCCGCGGTCACGCCCCACGGATCGGTCTCGAACACGCGCCCGCGGTCCACCTCCTCGCAGGACAGCCAGGTCCCCCACGGCGTCGCGCCACCGGCGCAGTTCACGTTGGTGCCGGACAGGGTCCGGTACGCGCCGGTGATGGCGCCCGTGGAGGAGAAGCGGATCGCCCCGACCCCACCGGTCGTGGACACCTCGCTGTTGGAGACGTAGATCCACCCGGCGCCGTCGGCGAAGCACGCGCCGCCGTCCGGGGCGGGGTGCCAGGTGTAGGACGTGCCCACGACCTGCTGGCCGCTGCGGGCGACGACCCGGCTGGTGAACCCGGCGGGGATCATGAGCCCGCTCGCGTTGACCGCCTGGGGAGGGCCGTAGGGGCTGGGCCCCGGCTGGGCGCCCGCGGCGAAGGCTTCCGCCCACGAGGCGCCGCCGAAGGCCGCGGCCGCCGTTCCGACGACCGCGACCCTCAAGAAGTTCCGACGTTCCACCGTTGATCTCCGTCCATCCGAGAACGCTGACCCAGCGGGCCAACGTTCTCGGAATAGCGGAGAAAAATGGTGTACACCACCTGAAGAAGTAGCTAATTCACGCGTAGGTGGGTTGGCGCAACGCGTGCTCCACCAAAGTGATCAGCGTCTGCTTCGTCGATTGGCGGTTGCGCGCGTCGCAGGGAACGATGGGCACGGACGGCTCGATGGTGAGCGCTTCGCGGATGTCCTCCACCCGGTGGTGCATGAGCCCGTCGAAGCAGTTCACCCCCACCACGTACGGCAGCTCGCGGTCCTCGAAGAAGTCGATCGAGGCGAACGCGTCGTCGAGCCTGCGGGTGTCGACCAGCACGACGGCACCGATCGCGCCGCGCACCAGGTCGTCCCACATGAACCAGAACCGGTGCTGGCCCGGCGTGCCGAACAGGTACAGGATCAGGTCGCTGTCCAACGACACGCGCCCGAAGTCCATCGCCACGGTGGTGGTGACCTTGTTCGGCGTAGCCGACAGGTCGTCGATGCCGACGCTGGCCTCGGTCATCACCGCCTCCGTCGTCAGCGGCACGATCTCGGACACCGACCCGACGAAGGTCGTCTTGCCCACGCCGAATCCACCAGCCACGACGATCTTCGTCGACATGGTGGGCTTGGCGGGCGACCCCGGTCGTCCGAGAGCACCAGAGCTCATCGCTGGTCTGCTTTCCTTGAGTAGTTGATCAGCCGCGCATCGAGACGTGCAGTTGCGAACGGATCTCCGGCGTGAGCTGGATGCCGACCCGCTCCACGAGCCGGGTCATGGCGTAGCCGATGAGCCCGATGTCGCAGTTGGGAGCGGCCAGCACCGCGAGGCAGGAGCCGTCGCTGATCGACATGAGGAACAGGTAGCCCCGTTCCATCTCGACGACCGTCTGCTTCACCTCGCCCGCCTCGAAGCAGCGCGCCGCGCCGAGGTTGAGGCTGACGAGGCCCGAGGCCACGGCGGCGAGCTGTTCGGCACGGTCGATCGGGAGACGCTCGGATCCGGCCAGGAGGAGGCCGTCAGCCGACACCACGATGGCGTGCGCGACTCCGGCGACCCTGCTGACGAAATCCTCGACCAGCCAACTGAAGTTGTCCAGTTCTTCGGACGTGGTGGTCACTGCTGCTCCTTCTCTGCGCTCATGTCCCCTGAGGTGCTGCCGAACAAGGGACTGTCCCACGACTCGATGTCGTCGAGGGATTCGCGTCCCAACTGCACGCCCCGCTGGTAGGTCGCGAACTGCTGGCGCAGGCGCTCGGCGGACCGCCGTCGCGGCGGCGCGACCGCCGTCGCGACGGAAGCGGTTTGACCGCCACCCTGGCCGCTCTGGGCCTGCTTGGCGGGCGCGGAGGCCTGCTTCGCCGGCGAGCCCGGGATGAGACGCGCGTTGGGAACCCGCTTGGGGAGCCCAGCGGTCGTCTTGTCGTCCACTGCGGACTTCAGGACCTTGTTGGCCGTCTGCCAACCCTCGTCCGCCACACCCCAGTCGGCCTTCGGCGACTTCTTGCGCGCCGGGGCGGGCGGGGTGGCTTCGGCGGGCTCGCGCTTCGGCAGCTGCGGCGACGCCGTCCGCTGGACGGGCGTCTCGGCGACCGCCGCGGGCGGGAACATCTCGGTCGCCTCGGCGGACCTGGCGTGCCCGTTGCCGTTGGTGTGGCCGTTGCCGTTGCTCGGCGCCTCGGCGGCGTCGCCGCCCTGGAACCAGCGCGACAGCACGTCCTCGTAGATCGGCAGCCGCTCGGTGACCGGCTCGACCTTCGGCTTCGCCGGCTTGCGCGGGAGAACGGTCCGCTCCGCGGCGGGCGGGTACGAGTAGTCGATCGGGGCGACACCGTCCGGCTGGACCGGCTTCATGCCCTGGATCGTGGCGGTGAAGAGGCCCTCGGTCGACGTGCGCTCGACCAGGTGCTCCGCGTGCGGGTCCTCGTCGGGCGCGGACATCACCTGCGGGAACTGGCCGGACTGACCGGGTTCGAGCTGACCGGGAGTCCACTTCGGAACGCCGGCGATGACGCCGACACCCGTCTGCTCGACCTGGCCGGAGAGGTGTTCGTCGAAGCCGGACGCCGTCGACCGCGCGGGCGGTGCGGGTGGGAGCTGCGAGACACCCTTGTGCAGCAAGGAAACCGGCAGGACCACCTGTGCGGTGACGCCGCCCTCGATGTCGTCGTTGTTGCTCAGCGTCACGCGGATCTCGTGGCGCTTGGCGAGCTGGCCGACCACGTAGAGCCCCATCTCGCGGGCGACGGAGACGTCGACCTCCGGCGGCTCGTTGAGCTTGTGGTTGGCCTCGTCGATGTCGTTCTCCTGCATGCCGACACCGCGGTCGTGGATGCGGATCGCGATCTCGCCGCGCCGGGTCTCCGTCGCCCGCACCGTGACCTTGGTGGTGGGCTTGGAGAACGCGGTCGCGTTGTCCAGCAGCTCGGCGATGAGGTGCGCGAGGTCGTTGACGACGCGACCCTGGACCTTGATCTCCGGGCCGGGGGCGATCTGGATCCGGGCGTACTTCTCCACCTCGGAGACCGCGGCGCCGAGCACCTCGGAGACCGGGACGGGGCGGGTGACGCGGCGGTTGACCGTCGTGCCGGAGAGGACCAGGAGGTTCTCGCTGTTGCGGCGCATCTGCGTCGCGAGGTGGTCCAGCTCGAACAGGCTGGCGAGCTGGTCCGGGTCCTGCTCGTCCTGCTCCAACCGGTCGATCACGCCGATCTGGCGCTCGACGAGCGCCTGGCTGCGACGCGACAGGTTGATGAACATGTCGTTGACGTTCGCGCGGAGGGCCACCTGCTCGACGGCGAGGCGGACCGCTTCGCGTTGCACCGCGTCGAACGCGCGGGCCACCTGGCCGACCTCTTCGGTCGTGTTGATGGGCACGCGGAAGAGGGCTTCCTCGGCCGCCAGCTCGGGGTCGCGGTGCTGGCGGATTCGCTGAATGGCCTCCGGCAGCCGGTTGCGCGCCACGTCGAGAGCGGTGCGGCGCAGAACCCTCAGCGGGATGACCATGGAGCGGGCGACGATCGCCATGAGGCCGAAGGCGACGATCAGCGCGACGAGCACGAGGGCGGCGTCGCGCCAGGCGCCCGCACGACCCTCGTCGATCAGGCGGTTGGACTCGGTGACGATCTGGCCCTCGATGTCGCGGGACACCGTGTTGATCAGACCCGCGGTGTCCTCGCCGAGGCGGAGCACCTCCGAGTCGGAGATCGTGACCCGTTGGTCGTCGTCCTCCTCCTGGCTGATCTCCTGCTGCACGAGGGCCAGCTGGACCAGCCGGTTGCGGCCGTCGACGGCGCCACCGGACACGACGTCCTGGAAGCGCTGCCGGTTCTCCTGCGAGGCGGAACCGGCGAAGTCGAGCAGGGCCGAATCGAGCCTCGACTGGGCGGCGCGCAGCGCGTTGACCTGACCGGGCGCGAACTCGCCGCGCTTGGCCGTGGCCACCAGGATCGCGTTCTGCTGCGACATCTGCTCCTTCGCGCTGTAGAGCGCGAGGTTGGCCGACGACAGCGGGGTCAGCCGCGAGTTGCTCACGCTGCCAGCCGTGATCCGGTGGACCTGGTTCACGGCGGCGAGGATCTGGCTGTACGCGCTCAGGACCGAGGCGTCCGGGTAGCGCGTCGTCAGCATCGTGTTGCGCAGGGAGCTCAGGTTGTCCAGCGATTGCAACGACTTCTGGAACGCGTCGGCCACCGCGGGGTCGATCCCGTCGTTGGAGACGGCCACCTCGCGGTACTTGCCGACCTCCACGTCGACCCTGGCCGCGCGGGTCACCTGCTCCGCGCCGTTGTCCGAGCGGTTGCCCGCGACGAAGTGGACGGCCGCGTCGCGTTCGAGTTGGAGCGCGTCGGACACCGACGCCGCCTGGGCGCTGAGCGCGAGCTCGCGCTGCACCTTGCCGAACAGCGCCACGTCGTCGAGCTGGCTGTTCAACCGCAGTCCCGCGAGCGCGAGCGTGCTCAGCGCGGGGACCAGCAGCACCACGGCCAGTTTGCTGCGCAGGCGCCAGTTGGTGAGGCGCCATCGTCGGATGCCACCTGGCGCAGCCATGGCATCCGTGTCTGCGCGAGCATCCCGGCCGCCGGCAGCGGGACGGGATGACGCGGAATTCGCGGTCGGAACCGAGTAGGCGGGTCTACCGCCCTCGGAATCCGACTCTTGTCGGGCTCGCTCCGGATCGGATCCGGACGCGGGGTCACCGTGACCGCGCACCGTCAGCACACTCCCCAGCTTCCAAGCCGATGAAAGGAAACTTCTGTACAAACCTGGTGGATCTTCGAGTAAAAGCGGCTGAAGTCATACCGCCATTTGGCGGACTTGGGCGATAGTTCACAAATCAACCAGTATGGCTGTTCCATGTGAGAAGGCCACTAAACAGTCGCTAACAGCGGCGGTTCACGACATATTCACCGCCGAGACGAGTGTGAAACAACTGCGGGGAGCCGAACAAGCTCCCCGCAGTCATCTGATTCGTCAGCTACCCGAGGTGATGAGCATCGGCTTGACGTCCATCTCCTTCTCCAGCAGACCGTACGTCTTCATCAGCGTGGCGACCCTTTGGAGGCGCGTCGCGTCCAAAGTGGTGGGGAACTCGCCGAAGTGGACGAGGCTGGCGGTTTCCTTGTCCACCTTCGCGTACTCCTGGAGCAGCGGCTCGACCGTGGGGCGGTCGGCGGCGTCCTTCTGACCCTTGGCCATGGCGCGCTGGAAGGCGGCGACGGTGTTCGGGTTCTCCTTGGCGAACTTCCCGCTGGTCGCGTAGCCCGCGATCGGGATGTTGTCCGTCGGGCCGCTGGCGGCGTCCAGCGCGGTCACGGAGCCGATGGCGCGCTGGGCGCGCGTGATGAACGGCTCGACCATGAACGCCGCGTCAACGGTCTTGTTCTCGATCGCGGCCTGCATGTCCGGGAACGCGAATTCCTTGAACGTCACGCTCGACGGGTTGACGTCGTTGGCCTCCAGCGTGGCCTTCGCGGTCAGCTCGGCGATGTTCTTGAACGTGTTGATCGCGATGGTCTTGCCCGCGAGGTCCTTGGGGGACTTGATGGGCGAGTCGGCGGTCGTGACGATCAGGAACATGTCGGGCTTGGCCTGGTAGCCGTCCGACACCAGCTTGAGGCCACCGACGGCCTTCGCGGCTTCCTTCGCCTCGGCGGCGAAGAACGACACCCAGTTGCCGAAGCTCATGTCGAGGTCGCCACTGATCAGACCGGGGATGGCCGCGGCGCCACCCTGGATGACCTTCAGGTCGACGTCGAGACCCTCCTCCTTGAAGTAGCCCTTCTTGATCGCCACGTGGACCGAGGCCACGTCGAGGATCGGGAGGACACCAAGGGTGATCTTGCTCTTCTCGAGCTTGCCGGTCGCGGGCTTGTCGGCGGAGGTGGGTGCCGACGAGCCTCCCAGAGCGCCGCAACCTGCGACGGAGGCGAGCAGCGCGAGGACGGACAAACCGCCGACGATCATGCGGGCGTGGCGGCCGACTCTTCGAGTCATCTGAAGCACTCTCCTGGTTGGAGCGGGGCGTTCGTTGCGGGGGATTCTCGATCGACCAGAACGCGGCGAAAACCACTCAAAGTGACACTCGCGGTTCACTATGACCCCGGTCGACCGACACTCGAAGGCTGTATCCACTACCTTCGGTGAGCATCTTTGCACAGGCCGTCCAGAGGCAGGGGTACACGGTGAGACAAGCTCATCTCGAATGGACCATTCAGAGCACAGCCCATCCCGTTGCCATCATCGGCGCGGGACCAGCGGGTTTGATGGTCGCCAACCTGCTCCAGCAGGCCGACGTGCCGTGCGTCGTCCTGGAACGGGGGACGCGCGAGTACATCGAAACGAGACCTCGCGCGGGAATGCTGGAGGACCGCTCGGCGCGGATGCTCGAACGGTACGGCCTGGCCGAGCGAATGCTCACGGAAAGTGACACTCACACTGCGTGCGAATTCCGCATCGACGGGAAAGCGCACGAGCTGAACTACTCCGAGCTGTCCGGCGGCAAGACCCACGTCGTCTACCCGCAGCAGGAGGTCGTGACCGACCTGCTGCGGCAGTACCTCGACGGCGGCGGCGACATCCGCTTCGAGGTCTCCGACGTCGAACTCCACGACCAGTTGGAAGAGACGCCTTCGGTCTCCTGGACATCGTCGGACGGGACGCGCGAACAGCTCGACTGCTCGTTCATCGCGGGGTGCGACGGCTTCCACGGCGTGAGCAGGAAGAGCATTCCGGCGGGCGCGGTGAAGGAATTCACCCACCAGCACGGCATCGGCTGGCTGAGCATTCTCGCCGAGGCTCCCCCGTCGACCGAGAAGGTCATCTACGCGCTGCACGCGGACGGATTCGCCGGCCACATGCTCCGCAGTTCTACGGTCAGCCGCTTCTACCTCCAGGTCCCCGTCGGCGAGAACGTCGACAACTGGCCGGACGAGAAGGTCTGGGCCGAATTGCACAAGCGCCTGGCGCTGCGCGACGGCGACTGGACGCTCACCGAAGGAAAGATCATCGAGAAGCGCGTGCTGGACATGCGCTCGCACGTGGTCGAGCCAATGAGGTACGGGCGGCTCTACCTGTTGGGCGACGCCGCGCACATCATCACCCCGATGGGCGGGAAGGGAATGAACCTCGCCCTCAACGACGCCGAGGTCTTCGCCGACGCCATCGCCTCCTACTACCACCACAAGTCCACCACGGGCCTGGACGACTACTCGGCCGTCTGCCTGCGGCGCGTGTGGCGTGCGCAGGAGTTCTCGCAGTGGATGGTGGACCTGGTCCACCGGAACGAGCAACCGTTCCTGAGCCGATTGGGCCATGCCCGGTTGCAGCACTTGATCCAGTCGCGCGAGGCGGCCGCCTCGTTCGCCGAGATGTACGTCGGGGCGAACTGACCGTTCCGACCCGCGAAAAGGATTGTCTCAACTCGCGAATAACACGAAGTCGACGCGCTTGGTGAGCGAATATTTCCCGATGTTCGAGCCCCTGGCCCCCGCGGTGTCCGCCGCGGCGACCGGGGGCTCGATTCGTCTCCGCGCGAGGCTCGTCCGCTTGTTTTCCGCACGGGAGTTCGCCGATCGCTGGCCACGGCGTCGCGGACTCCGATTCACGCGGTCGCACTGCTTTGTCACAGCCGTGAATCGGTGTTGATTTCCCGAGTCGCGATTCGCTTCCACTTCGGCCGGCCCCCGCGAGTTCCGACAGAGGTCACCGGCCATGACCGGTTGCATTGACGGGCAATAGATCGGCGACGCTCGGAGGGGATGCCGGAGGAGTCCGGACCGGGGCGCCCGGCGGGACTCGTCGAAGGCCTCGCGGCGCTCTCGCGACGCCGCCCCCGAACCGGTTCGCTAATCGACGACAAGGCGGGCGGGACGCGTTTTCCGGTCACGTCCGGCACCGCGCACCGGTTCTCCCCCGGAGTTCCCGGAACGGGCCCGGGGCAAACCGCGGGAGGTGCGCACGACCCCGTCCGAACCCCTCTCCCCGCCCTCCCCGAGCGACCGGCCACGGCCGCTCACGACCTTTGTGGACAATCGGGAGCAAGACCATGCGTTCCACCGGATCGCGTTCGGGGACAGCGAAAACCACCACTCGGAGTGTCCACATCGACCTGGAATTACGGAGGACCGGACAGCCTCTCGCAACGTTCGGTAACCAACGGACGGGGACAAGGACCCTGATCGCGCGTCCGAACGGGGGATGCCCCGAAGTCCGCTCGACGCGGCCCGAGCGCACGAGAACACGATCTGGTCACACTCTGGGGGTGGTCGGCGCGCACCTCGACGACGTGGGCGGCCGGACATTCCAGGTCGCGAATATTTCGCCGAAAAAAGCAGAAGTCACCAATTGAGACACGACTTGATCTATCCAGAGGCCGCGTGGAACCCCGACAGGGGAAGAAAAACGCCCTGAAACGCCACAGGCGCCCCTGGACCCCCGGAAGCGGGAAGTTACCAGGGGCGCCCGTTTTTCGGCGCTACCGGTGGAACTCAGTTGGTCGCGTGGTCCTCCGCGTGCGCCTCGCGCAGCGCGGCGCGCTCCGCCTCGGCCCACTTCGCCGCCACGGCGGCTTCCGCAGCGACCTTGCGCTGCGCGGTGGGCCTGCCGACGTTGAGCAGCCGGGCCACCTCCCCGCGCAACGTGACGAACGCGTCGGACTCGCGGGTGGTGATCTGGTCCCGCACACCGGGCAGGTCGACCCTGAGGTCGGCCACGACGGACGCGGGCGAGCCGGACAGCACCAGCACGCGGTCGCCGAGGTAAACGCTCTCATCGATGTCGTGCGTGACCACGAGGACGGTGGTGTTCTGCTCCCGCTTCACCTTCAGCAGCAGGTCTTCCAGCTCGAACCTGGTCTGCGCGTCCACCGAGGCGAACGGCTCGTCCATCAGCAGCAGCGCGGGCTGGTAGGCCAGTGCCCGTGCGATGGAGACGCGCTGCTGCATGCCCCCGGAGAGCTGCCACGGGTACTTGCCCACGGCCTTGCCGAGACCGACCAGTTCCAGTGCCTCTGCGGCGCGGGCGCGGCGCTGCTTGCGACCCAGGCTGCGGCGCAACGGGAACTCGACGTTGCGCTGCACCGAGAGCCAGGGGAACAACGAGCGGCTGTAGTCCTGGAACACCACCGCCAGGTCGTCGGGCACACCGTCGATCTTGTTGCCGTGCAAGCTGATCCCACCCTCGGTCGGCTTGACCAAGCCGCAGATGGTCCTCAGCAGTGTCGACTTGCCGCAGCCGGACGGACC
>DATMCA010001157.1:0-5234 GCA_035559015.1 Umezawaea sp.
ATGTTCGACATCGCGACGCCCGACCCGACGGTGTGTGTTCTTCGGTCGGAACATTTCCCCCCGGCCTAGCACTGCTGCAACATAGTGTGATTTTGGCCGGCGTGTCGGATCGCGGCAGCGGTCACCGTGTGATCACCCCGCTGGATGCTGAATAGGGAATACGACACGCCGGCCGGTAGCCGGCACGGAGCCGCCCTCGCAACGACTCACGAGGCTGGGCCTTCCGTCGGTGATTTCGGCAGCACGTTCTTGAGGTCGGTCTTGGAGATCTTCCCGGTCGAGTTGCGGGGGAGGCTTGCCACGACTGTCACGTCGTCGGGGATCCACCACTTGACCACTCGATTCAGCAGGTCCGCCTTCACGGCGTCGGCCGTCAGCGCGACGCCGGGACGGGGCACCACGAAGGCCATGGGTCGCTCGTCCCAGCGCTCGTGCGGAACGCCGATGACCGCGGCCTCGGCGACATCCGGGTTCTCCATGATCGCGTTCTCCAGGTCGATCGTGGAGATCCACTCGCCGCCCGATTTGATGACGTCCTTCAGCCGGTCGGTGATGGTCAGCTCGCCACTGCCGCTGAGCACGCCGAGGTCGCCGGTGCGCAGCCAGCCATCCTCGGTGAAGCGATGAGCGTCGACGTCTCCGTGGTAGCCGCTGGCGACCGTCGGTCCGGACACCTGGACCTCCCCGACCGCGCCGCGGCCGTTGGGCAGTACGGCGCCAGTCTCGGCATCGGCGACGCGCAGGCGCACGAGAGCACCGGGGGTTCCGGCCCTGAGGAGCACGGCGGGCCCCTGACCGGACTGGTCCGTGTTCTCGCGCAGTCGCGCGATGGTGCCGGAGGGGGTCAACTCGGTCATCCCCCAGCTGTTGTGGATTGCGACACCGCACTCCTCGAGCCACTGCCTGGCGAGGGAGGGCGACAGCGGTCCACCGCCGCAGAGTCCTCGCCGCAGGTGCGAGAAGTCGCGGCCACGGGCGTGGGGCAGGAGGTCGCGCCAGACGGTCGCGACGCCACCGGTGAGACTCACGCGGTGGGTTTCGAGCTGGTCGACCAGCTCGGCGGGGGTGGTGGCCGTACCCGGCAGGACCAGGTCGGCACCCGCGAGGACCGCGGCGTGCGGGAGTCCCCAGGCGTTGGCGTGGAACATCGGGACGATCGGTAGCACCACGTCGTGCTCGCTGATACCGGCGGAGTCGGCCGGCATCAGCATCAGCGCGTGCAGCACGAGCGAGCGGTGGCTGTAGACGACTCCCTTGGGGTGACCGGTCGTGCCCGAGGTGTAGCAGATCGCGGCCGCTTCGGACTCGTCCCCCTCCGGATAGTCACCCTCGTGCGCCGGGTGGTCCAGCACGGAGCTGTAGCTCACGAGTGGCCGATGTGGTGTCGTCCGCCGCTCGCCGATCACGACGATGTGCTCGACCGTCTCCACCGATGACAGGACGGGCAGGGCGGCCTCCAGCAGGTGCGCCTCGACGAAGATCGCCCGTACACCGGCGTCGCGCAGGACGAACTCGAGGTGCCGGCGCGGCAGCCGGTGGTTGACGGTGTGCAGGACCATCCCGGCGCAGGGCACGGCGAAGTAGAGCGTGAGGTGCTCGTAGGAGTTGGCGCCCAGTGTCCCGACCCGGTCGCCGGGCTCGAGCCCGAGCGCGGCCAGACCTGTCGTGAGACGGCGGACGTCGTGGGCCCACTCAGCGAAGCTGACGGTGCCCTCGTCGGCACCCGACCGGTAGGTGATTCGGCTGGTCGGGAATACCTCCTCCGCCCGGTGCAGGATCAAGGGCAAGGTGAGCTGGCGGTTCTGCATGAGTCCGCGCACGGTCAGTCCTGGAACCCGACGCGGGGGACGTCGACCCGAGTGGTGAGGAGCACCGACTCGGCCGCCGCACGGCGCGCTTCCGGACTGAAGTCGGGCGCCGCAGCCACAAGCAGCGTCCGCCCGTCGCTGCCGCCGAGTCCGCAGGCGAACGCCCCGAGGCCGTCCGGTAGGGCGAACTCGGCCACGATCTCTCCGCCGGCCGCCACCTGGACCACCCGCGCGTTGAGGGCGTCGGCCACCCACAGCCGTCCCTCGGCGTCGATGCAGCCGCCGTCGGGCGCGTAGGTGAGGTCCGCGAACGCCGCGTCGGGGTCGGCTGGGAGAGGACCGACCTGCGCCCACACCCGCCGTCCGACCAGAGACCCGTCGGGCTGGATCGCGAACGCCGTGTGCCGGGCCGCCAGCGTCTCGTTGACGATCAGCGTGCGGCCGTCCCCGGTGATCGCGCACGCGTTGGGGAAGCGCAGGTCGTCGGCCACCACCCGGACGGTGCCGTCCGGCGTGACCATGACCAGGACGGTGCTGACGGTCGCGGCGGTCGGGTCCTCCAGGTCGAAGCCGAAGTTGCCGACGTAGGCGTTGCCCTTGCTGCTGACGATCATGTCGTTGGCGAACCCCGG
Source organism: Umezawaea sp. (assembly GCA_035559015.1). Classification (GTDB taxonomy): domain Bacteria; phylum Actinomycetota; class Actinomycetes; order Mycobacteriales; family Pseudonocardiaceae; genus Umezawaea. The sequence goes on from DATMCA010001157.1 coordinate 2,441, forward strand.
GCACACCTGGCTCAGGTCGGCGTGCACGGACAGCGCGCCGGCGTCGAGGCGGAGCACTTGGCGGTCGCGCATCGACACCACGAGCAGACTGCCGTCGGGGAGCCAGCCGAGCCCGCCGGGTTGGGCCGACACCTCCAGGATCTTGGTGGTGGCGCCGTCCTCGTCGACCGTCGAGACGGCGTGGTCGTAGAAGTCCGACACCCACCACTTCCCGTCGTGCCACCGCGGGCACTCGTAGAAGTGCCCGTTGCTCCCGAGTTGCTTGAGCGTGGTCATGCTCGTCCCTTCGGTGCTGCGGTGGTGGGTGTGCGGCGGCGCGCTCGCAGGCGGACGAGGCCGTTGCGGGCGTCGGGCGCGTTGACGGCGACGAAGAAGAGCAGGACCAGGCCGAAGGCCAGGTCGGTGAACGACTCCTCCGCGCCGGCCACGATGAAGATCTGTTGGAGCGTGACGATCGACATCGTCCCGGCGAAGATGCCGACGACGCTGCCGCGGCCCCCGGTGAGCGCGACGCCGCCGATCAGCGCGCCGGCGGCGCCGAGGGTCAGCGGTGCGGCCCCGGGGTCGGTGATCGCCGCCCCGGTGTTGAACGCCGCGAGGGAGCCACCCACGACGGCGAGCCCCGAGGAGGCCGCGAAGAGTGCCACCAGCCGGCGGTCGACGGGGACGCCCGACGTACGGCTGGCCTTGCGATCGCCGCCGAGGGCACGCAGCTCTCGTCCCCAGCGGGTGAGCCCCAGCACCAGTGCCGTCAGCGCGAACAGGCCGAGCACGATCAGGCTCCTCGGCGAGAACACCTGGAGCACCGGCTCCTGAACCCAGAGCGTGGTGTCGATGTTCTTGAAGGAGACGCTCGGCTGGTTGTGCCCGATAACGCGGGTCAGCCCGAGGAGTGCGATGTAGGTCGCCAACGTCACCGGCATCGAGGGGATCCGGAACCGAGCGATCAGCAGCCCTTGCAGGGCCCCGAAGACACTGCCGATCACCAGCGCCAGCAGCACCCCGAGGAACGGGTTCTGCTGCCCCGACTGCACCGCGATCACCCCGCTCAGCGCGAAGATGCCGATGATCGAGAGGTCGAACTCGCCCGCGATGACCACGAGGCCGAAGCCGAGCGTGATCAGACCGATCTGCGCGTAGGCCTCGAACAGGTTGAACAGGTCGTAGGTCTCCAGTGGTCGGTCGCTGAAGACCGGAAGGCCGATGAAGCCGACGACGGCCACCACGAACGCCGCCAGGGGGATCAGCGACGACCGGCTCCTGCCGAGCAGCAGTGCGGAGGCCCTCCTCATGTTCGGCTCCTTCGCGAGCGCACGTGGCCGAGGAGGACGACGACCAGGACCAGCAGTCCCTTGACGAGCGTTTGGGTGCCGACCTCCGCGCCGCGCAGCAGCAGGAGGTCGGAGATCGTCGCGATCATCAGCGCACCGAACAGCGTGCGGGTCGCCGAGCCGAACCCGCCGGCGATCGAGGTGCCACCGGCCAGCACGGCCGCGATGGCGTTGAACGTGAGCTGGTTGGCACCTTCCAGCGTGATGGTGTGGCTGGACGCCGCGGAGAACGCGCCGCTGATCGCCATCAGCGCTCCGGCCGCGACGAAGCCGCAGGCCACCGTCCAGGCCACCGGCAGCCCCGCCGCCACGGCGGCGGCGCGGTTCTCGCCGACGGCGTACATCAGCCGCCCGAGGCGCGTCGTGCTCATCAGGAGTTGGACGAGGACGGTCAGCCCCAGCAGGGCGAACACCACCACGGGTACGCCCAGCGGTGTCTTGTTGAGGTGCTCGAACGCGTCCGACGCCGGAGACACCGCCTTGGTGGAGCTCATCCGGGCTCCGATGGAGGTCAGGATGCTGCCCACCGCGATGGTCAGGATGATCGGGTTCGCGCGCCAGGCGCCGATGGCCCAGCCCTGGATGCCGGTGACGACCGCGGCCGCGGCCGTCGCGGCGAGGAGGGCAGGCACCAGGCCGAGACCGAGGGTGGTCAGGAAGACCATGCCGGACACCGCCGCGGTCTCGCCGACGGCGAGGGACACCAGGCCGCCGCACACCATGATCAGGGTGACGCCGAGGGCCGCGATCCCGATGGTGCCGGTGGAGGCACAGATCGCCTTGGCGTTCTCGATGCTGAAGAAGCGTGGGGTGCTCGCGCCCACGATGATCGCGACGACGAGCACCGCGAGGAGGACCAGGTTGCCGGGGTCGCGCAGCCTGGTGCGAAGCGAGCCGGACAGGCCGCCGTCGGCGTTCTCCTCGAGGGGCACTGACGGTGCCCGCTCCGGGGCGGCGCTGGTCATGCGACCCTCTCCCCGTGGGTGATGTCGCTGAGCACGCCGGCCTCGGTGGCGTCGCCGTCGTAGACCGCGACGACCCGGCCCTCTCGCATCGTCACCACGGTGTCCGCGAGCTCGATCAGCTCGTCGAGCTCGGTGGACGCGAACAGCACCGCGACGCCGGTGGCCGCCGTCTCCCGCAACAGCTGGTGGATCGCGCCGCGGCCTCCCACGTCGACGCCGCGGGTCGGCTCGTCGAGCAGCAGCACGCGCACGGTCGGGTCCGCCAGGTTGCGGCCGACCAGGACCTTCTGCTGATTACCACCGCTGAGCTGCTGCACCGGCGTACGCAGCCTGCCTGGCGCGATGCCCGCCGACCGGGCCACTTCGGCACCCGCTGTTGCCATTCGGCGCCTGCGGAGCACACCGAGGCTGGACAGCGCGCGCAGCCGGCTGACCAGGAGGTTGGACCTGACGTCCTTGGTGAGGAAGAGGCCCTCGCCCTTGCGGTCACCGGACGCG
>DATMCA010001158.1:0-3717 GCA_035559015.1 Umezawaea sp.
GGCTCCGACGAGGGCGCCGAGGACTCCCCGGTCACCCGGCCCGGCCGCGGGGAGTCCCGCACCGCGCAGCGCCAGTTGCACCACCGTGAAGCTGATCAGGGTCGTGAGCAGGCCGGTGACGAGGGCGATCGCCGCGACGACAGCGGTTTTGGCCGCGAGCAGGCGAGACCGTGCCGGTACGACCGCGACGCTGCCGCCGATCGTCCCGCTGCCGTACTCGGGGGTGATGGCGAACGCGCCGAACATGCCGATGACGAGCTGGGCGAAGAGGAACCCCTTCAGGCTGCCCGCGGTCGGATCCCAGTCCGGGGGGACCTGCGACGACGCCGCGCCCAGCAGGTCCGAGATGCCGAGCACGCTGAGCGCGACACCGGAAGCGACGGTGCTCGCGGCGGCGGTCCAGGTCGAGCGGACGCTGCGCAGCTTCGTCCACTCCGAACGCACCAGGCTCATGACGCACGGCTCTCGTACTCGGTGGCGTCGTGCGTGAGCCGGAGGAAGACGTCCTCCAGGGAGTCGCGCACCCCGGTGAGCTCGTCGAGGGCGATGCCCTCGGCGGCGGCGATCTTGCCGACCAGCGCCGGGTCGACCCCTGTGACGAGCAGGGGTCGACCCGCCTTCACCTCGAACGCGACGCCCGCACCGTCCAGTGCGCGGGCGAGGTCGTCGATGGCGGCCGAACCGACCATCACGGCCTGAGTGGTGTTCGCCTGGACGAACTCGGCCAACGTCGAGTCGGCGATGAGCCGCCCTCGCCCGATGACGACCAGGTGGTCCGCCGTCAGCTCCATCTCGGACATCAGGTGGCTGGAGAACAGCACCGTCCGGCCGTCGGCCGCCAGGTCGCGCATCAGGGTTCGCGCCCAGCGGATGCCTTCCGGGTCCAAGCCGTTGAGCGGCTCGTCGAACACCAGCACCCGTGGATCGCCGAGCAGCGCCATCGCGATGCCGAGGCGCTGGTTCATCCCCAGCGAGAACTCCCCCGCCCGACGGCCCGCCGCGTCGGTCAGCCCGACCACGTCCAGCACCTGCGCGACCCGATCGGAGCCGAGCCCGGCGGCTTGCGCCACGGCGAGGAGGTGGTCGAACGCGGTTCGGCGGGGATGCACCGCACGGGCGTCCAGCAGAGCGCCCACCGTCCGCGCCGGTTCGTCGAGGTCGACGATGGAACGCCCGTCGATCGAAATGGTGCCGTTCGTCGGCCTGACCAGGCCGAGCAGCATGCGCAGCGTCGTGCTCTTCCCCGCCCCGTTCGGCCCGAGGAACCCGGTGACGGCACCGGGCAGGGCAGTGAAGGACAGGTCATCCACCGCCGCCTTGCCGCCGTAGCGCTTCGTCAGGTTCCGCACCTGGATACCGGCGGTGCCCGCCGGTGTGGCCTTGGATCTCGCAGACATCGTGATCACCCCTTCGGGAAACCACACTACACGGTGCAGTGTGATTTCTCGAAGAATAGGATGCGGACGTGGCGACGATCAGAGCGGCTGAGCAGACACCAGGGCGACGCCAGCGGTCCGAGGGCAAGAGGTCGGCGATCCTCGACGCGGCCGAGGCGCTGTTCGTCGCGGACGGCTACGAGCGCACCAGCGTCGACGCCATCGCCGCACGGGCCGGCGTGTCCAAGCGCACCGTCTACGACCACTTCGGCGACAAGCAGACCGTGTTCCGCAGCGTGCTCGAACGGGTCAGCGAGGCCGTGACCGCGACCGTGCGGACAGCGATCGACGAGGAACTCGTCGAAGGACGCGAACTGTCCGACGGCCTGACCGCTTTCGCGCTGCGAGTGGCGACCGAGGCGTTCCCGTCGTCGAGCTACGCCACCTACCGCCGGCTGAACTCCCAGGAGTCGTCAGCACCACGGCTGGAGGAGCCGGCACGCGAACACCCCGAGCGCTTGGTGGAAGACCGCTTCAAGGCGCTCATGGCAACCGGCGAACTCCGAACAGCTCCCCCGCGCCGCGCCGTGAAGCACTTCACCGCCCTGACGTTCCTCCTCGCACTGGAACCGCTGCGAGAAGGATCGCCGAACGCGGAGGCGGAGTTTCGCGAGATCATCACCGAAGGCGTCGACGTCTTCCTCCGCGCGTACCGTCGCTGAAAGACAATTCACGCCTATCCCCAGTGGCGCGACCTCCGGGCGGTGGCCAGCGGTCTCGCGGGGAGTTGTCTACGATTTCCGCACCGCCCACTGCTCCCCCTGCCGGAAGGAAGTCCTGCCATCCCCACCAAGACGTTGTCGATCACCACCTCCGACGGCACGGCCGACGCCTTCGCGGCCTTCCCCGACGACGGCGGGCGGCACCCCGGTGTGCTGCTGTACATGGACATCATCGGCCTGCGCCCGGTGTTGGAGGAGCGGGCCCGTGAACTCGCCGCCCACGGGTACTACGTGCTCGTGCCCAACATCTTCTACCGGCACGGCCCGGCACCGGTCGTCGAACTCCCCGAGCACGTCACCGCCGAACTCCGGCCCGAACTGTTCGCCAAGTTGCTCCCGATCGCGAAGGAGCACACGACCGAGCGGATGCTGCGCGACGCCGAGGCGTTCGTCGGGTTCCTCACCGGGCAACCGGAGGTCGCCGACGGCCCGATCGGCGTGATCGGGTACTGCATGGGCGCCGCGCTGGCCGTGCGCACCGCGGCGGCGCACCCCCAGGCCGTGGCCGCGGTCGCCGGGTTCCACCCCGGAGGCCTCGTGACCGACGCTCCCGACAGCCCGCACCGGATCATCTCCTCGGTCACGGCGGAGGTGCACCTCGGACTCGCCGTGAACGACCTGTCGCCCGAGGCGATCGAGGAACTCGAGAAGGCCATGGACGGCGCGGGGATCGAGCACACGTGCGAGACCTACCCCGACACCGTCCACGGCTTCACCATGCCCGACACCGACGCGTTCAGCGTCGCAGGTCTTCAGCGGCACTGGGACCGGCTGCTCCCGCTGCTGGGACGGACGTTGAGCGGCGAGGAGTAGGCGGGGTTGGTACACCGCGCCCAAGGCGGCTCTGCCTTCTGTGCTGCGGTCCTGAACACCGCAGGGCAGAAGGCAGCGCGGCGAGACCTCGAAGGTATGTACTGACAGGTGTCTGCCTCGGGCGGGCACGGCCCGTGATGCTCGTGGCATGACGAAAAAGAGCGTTCCGATCACCGTCTTCGCCCGTACGACGGCCGGCCCCGCCCACACCCACCGGGTCATCGTGCCGATCGACCTCCCCCTGGTGTTCAAGCCGTGGGGACCGTTCCCCGGCGTCGCGGAGGTGCGCGACCAGACCGGTACCTGGGACCGACCGGGGACCTCGCGCCGGACCTGGTTCACCGACGGCTCCAAGGCCGACGAGCGGCTCACCGAGATCGTGGACGACCACGGGTTCGCCTACGAGCTCAGCGGCTTCACCAACGTGCTGGCCAAGCTGGTCTCCGGGGTGCGTGGCGAGTGGTCGTTCCTGCCCGACGGCACCGGCACGTCGATCCGGTGGACCTACGACTTCCAGCCACTGCCCGGCCGCCGCTGGATCGTCGCCGGGCCGTTCAAACCGCTCTGGACCCGCTACATGCGCGCCGCACTCGCCCGGATGGTGACCGTGGTGCAGGACACCCCGGGTGCGATCATGGAGGAGTGAGCGACCTGAGCTTCGGCGCCCTGGCGCGCGGCTGGCGCGACCGCCTCGACCCGGCTGACGCCGGCTATCCCCGGTCAGCTCGCCGGCGCGCCCCCGGCCT
>DATMCA010001159.1:0-7508 GCA_035559015.1 Umezawaea sp.
CACCGCTGGACACCGCGCCGACCGGCGCGGCCATCCGGCTGTTCGCCGACCGGGCGGTGGCCGTGCGGCCCGGTTTCGCCGTCGACGCGGGGACCGTCGACGCGGTCGTCGCGATCTGCGCCGCGCTGGACGGGCTGCCGCTGGCGATCGAACTGGCCGCGGCCCGGTTGCGGCAGTTCACCGTGGCGGAGATCGCGGCGCGGCTGCGCGAGGACGGCCGGTTCCGCCTGCTGTCACGGGGTGACCGCACGGCGGCGGCCCGGCACCGCACGCTGACGGCGGTCGTCGAGTGGAGCTGGGACCTGCTCGGGCCGGGGGAACGGGAGTTGGCGCGGCGGTTCTCGGTGTTCACCGACGGCGCGCCGCTCGCCGCGGTCGAGGCGGTCTGCGGCGGCACCGAGGACGTGCTCGCGGACCTGGTCGACCGGTCGTTCGTGGAGACCGACGGCGAGCGGTACCGGATGCTCGACACCATCCGGCTGTTCTGCGCGGAGAAGCTGACCGACACTGCTGAACTGCGCCGCGCCCACGCCCGCTACCACCTCGACCTCGCCCGCCGGGCGGACCCGTTCCTGCGCGGTGCCGACCAGCTCGTCTGGCTGGCCCGGCTGTCCGCGGAGAACGGGAACCTGATGGCCGCCCTCCGGTGGGCCGCGCGAGAGGACCGCGAGACGGCCTACCGGCTGGTCGCGACGCTGTCGGCGTACTGGTGGTTCACCGGCCGCAGCAGCCAGGCGGGTGAGGTCGCCGCGACGCTGCTGGAGGACGTGCCCGCCGGGTTGGAGGAGGAGTACGTCTCGTGCGTCGTGCACGCCGGGCCGCGGGCCTCCCCCGAGCACTGGGAACGGGCGGGCCGGGTGATCCGCGGGATCGGGTGGGACCTGCGGTACCCGTTCGGCGGGGCCCGGTGGGGCATGGCGGTCGGGCCGTGGGGGCCGATGCCGGAGCACGAGCGGATGCCGACGAGCGATCCGTGGAACATCGCGCTGGGCGAGTTGGGCATCGCCCTGGTGCGCGTGCTGTTCGGTCATCCCGCCGAAGGCGAACGCCGTCTGCTCGCCGTGCTGGAGACGTTCCGCGGGCTCGGTGAGCGCTGGGGCACCGGGCAGGCGCTGGACTGGTCGGCGCAGGTCGCCTCGTGGCGCGGCGAATGGGATCGTGCCCACGGGCTGTGGGCGGAGGCGTTGGTGGCGTTCGGGCAGCTCGGCGCACCCGAGGAGCGGGTGGACGTGCTGTGCCGCCGGGCGGCGTGCCTGGTGCGGCAGGGTGAGTTCGACGCGGCGACCGACGACCACCGGTCGGCGGCGGCCCTGAGCGCCGAGGCCGGGTACGTCGACGTTCCGGCGGCCGTCCGCCTCGGGTTCGCCGAGGTCGCCCGGCTGCGGGGCGATGTCGCCGAGGCCCGCCGTCACCTCGACCGGGCACCGGCGGACGCGGGCACCCTCACCGCGCTCGCCCGTCTCGCCGACCCCGCCGAGGCCGTGGAACTGCACGCCCGAGCGCTGGCGGCGGCCCGGTCGTCGCCGCTGGCGGACCTCGCCGCGGCCGTCGAGGGCCAGGCCGACGCCGCACTGGTGACCGGGTCGGCCGAGCGGGCGGCGCTGCTGCTCGGAGCGTCCGTGGCGGTGCGCGGGATGGCCGTGACCGGTGATCCCGACGTGGCCAGGATCGCCCGCGCGGCCACGGCGTCGCTCGGGGCGGCCGGGTTCGCGGCGGCGTTCGCACGGGGTGCGGGGCTGTCCCGCGAGGAGGCGCTGACAGCGGTGGACGGCTGACCGTCAGCGGACTGCCCACGGGTTGTCAGCGCCGCCGGACACGCTGCTCCCCATGAAGAACACCACGGTCCTCATCTCCGGTGCCGGCATCGCCGGCCCGTCCCTCGCCCTCTGGCTCGACCGCGCGGGCTGCCGCGTCACCGTCGTGGAGAAGGCCCCCGCTCCGCGGTCCGGCGGCCAGGCCGTCGACTTCAAGGGGGCCACGCACCTCGCCGTGCTGGAGCGGATGGGCGTCCTGGACGAGGTCCGGCGGCGGCAGACCGGTGGCGGCGACCAGACCGTGATCGACGCCGACGGCCGGGCGCTCACCGTGATCCCCGGCGAGTTCACCGGCGGTGAGCTGGAGATCCGCCGGGGTGATCTCGCCGCGCTGCTGTGCGAGCGGACGCCGGGGTGCGAGTACGTGCACGGCGACACGATCACGTCGTTGACGGAGACCGCCGACGGCGTGCACGTGACGTTCGACCGCGGCGCGCCGCGCACGTTCGACCTGGTGGTGGGCGCCGACGGCATCCACTCGAACGTCCGGCGGCTCGTGTTCGGCCCGGAAACCGACCACGTCCGGTTCCTCGGCCACCACTACGCGCTCGCCACGACGGACGTGTCGGTGGCCAAACCGGTGATGTACAACGAGCCGGGGCGGATGCTCGCGGTCGGCGGCCCGAAGGCGGACGCGTTCCTCGTGTTCGCGTCCGAACCGCTGGACTACGACCGGTACGACCCCGCCCAGCAGAAGGCGTTGCTGCGCAACGCCTTCCGGGACGGCGGCTGGCGGATGTCCGAGGTGGTGGACGGCCTCACCGACGTGTACCTGGACTCGATCAGCCGCGTAGAGGTCGATCGGTGGTCACGTGGCCGGGTGGTGCTGCTCGGCGACTCCGCGTTCGGCAACACGCTGGGAGGGTTCGGCACCGGGCTCGCGGTCGTCGGCGCGTACGTGCTGGCGGGTGAACTGGTCGCGGCGGCGGGCGACCACCGGGTGGCGTTCGCCCGGTACGAGGAGAAGTTCCGGCCCTACGCCGGGATTTCCCGGAACGGCAACGCCGGACCGTTCCTCGCGCCCCGCACCCGGCTCGGGATCCGAGCGCGGAACCTGCTGTTCCAGTCCCCCGTGCTGCTGCGGTCCATGCTGTGGATGACGGACCGCTTCGCCACCCGGATCGAGTTGGACGACTACCCGGCGCTGACTAGTCTGTGATCCTTCCCGAGTGCTGGAGGACACGTGGTCCCGTTGCCCGAGAGCGACCTGTCCCCGTTGCTGCGCACCGACTTCACGGATGACGCGGCGTGGACCGAGGTGCGGGAGGAGGTCGACGACGGCTGGGTGACCGTCGTGGCCGACCCCCGCTTCCAGGGGCTCCCGCCGGAGCGGCTGCTGGAGGCGGTGCCCGTCGGACGCGTGTACCCGGTGCTCGTCGTGGCCGACGCCGTGACGTTCGCGCACGACGACCGCGCGCTGCTGGTCGTGGACCTGGTCGACGAGCCGGGCCGGGCGTTCCGCGCCGATCCCCGCGCGGTCCGGTCGATCGTCGGCAACCTGGCGATCCAGAACGCGTACTTCGGCGACTACGCCGACTCGGCGGGCGACGGCGTCCACCGGTTGTCGCCCAAGCACTTCCAGGCGCTGGCGGAACTGAGCGGCAACCCGCCGTACCCGGCCTGAAGCGGGCTCAGGCCGTGGCCGCCCACCGGTCGGCCAGGACGCGCAGCCGTGCCACCGCTTGTGCCGCAAGGGTTTCGTCCGGCGCCTCGGACAGGAAGACCAGCGCGAGCATGACGGCCGCGTCCAGTTGGTACACCAGGTACGACTCGTGCGCGGGCACGGGACCGTAGCCCGCCCGGATCGCCCGGAGGTCGAGCCCGTTCCCCGGCAGCGGCGCGAACTCCTCCAGCCGGGCCAGCTCCAGCGCCGGATCACCCACCAGCGCGTTGGACCAGTCGAGCAGCGCCCGCACGTCACCGTCCACGCAGCGGAGGTTGGGCGCCCGCACGTCCAGGTGCAGCAGGCTGGTGGTCGGGCGCCCCACCAGCGGGCGGCGCAGCCCGGTCGGCACCGGTGGCAGGTCCGGCACCAACGCGGCCACCTCGTGCCAGCGGCGGGTCACCCGCTGCGGGAGCACGTCGACCGCACGGGTGAGCGCCGGCGCGGGGATCCGGTGCAGGCGGGCCAGCAGGGCGCCGAGCCCGACCTGGTCGGCACCACCACCGTCGTCCGGGACGTAGCGGCTGATCAGGACGTCCGGCTCACCGAGGACCAGCGCGACCGGTTCGGCCAGCGGCAACCCGGCCGCCGCCACGTGCCGGACAATCCGCTCCTCGCGGCGCAGCAGGGCCCTGGTGTCCACGTCGGGATCGTTGGCGTTGGACCGGAACCGCCCGCCCGCCGACGCGCGGAGCACCACGACACCACCCGACGGGTCGACCGCCGTCCAGGTCTCGAACTCCAACCCGCCGGCCAGCGGGCGCAGGGCCGTGAGCCCGCGCGCTCGGACCACGTCCTCCAAGCCCCTCACACCGCGGGCGGCCGGTCCTCGTACGGCGTCGACAGCACGACGGTCGTCCGCGTCGACACGTTCGCGGCCTCGCGGATCTGCCGGAGCAGTTCCTCCAGCGCTCCCGGCGACGCGACCCGCACCCGCAGCACGTACGACGCGTCGCCCGCCACCGAGTAGCAGGCCTCGATCTGCGGCAGGTGCTCCAGGCGCTTGGGGTAGTCGTCCGGAGAGGCCGGGTCGATGGGCGTGATCGAGATGAACGCGCTGAGCGGCAACCCGATCTCGTCGCCGTGCAGGCGGGCCCGGTAGCCGAGCAGCACACCGCGCTGCTCCAGCCGCTTCACCCGCTGGTGCACCGCCGACACGCTCAGGCCCACGCGTTCGGCCAGGTCCGTGAAGCTGCACCTGCCGTCGGCGGCCAACTGCTTGAGGATGGCTCTGTCGATCGGTTCCAGGTTCGTCACGCGGGGAGCACCACCAGCTCGTGCGGACGGTTGTTGACGCTCTCCACGCCCGTCTCCGTGGCGATCACGATGTCCTCGATCCGAGCGCCCCACCGCCCCGGCAGGTAGATGCCCGGCTCCACGCTGAAGGCCATGCCCGGTTCCAGCACCAGGTCGTTGCCGCCCACGATGTACGGCTCCTCGTGCACGTCCATGCCGATGCCGTGCCCGGTCCGGTGGACGAAGTACTCGCCGAACCCGGCGTCGGCGATGATCGAGCGCGCGGCCGCGTCGACCTCGGCCGCCGTCACCCCCGGACAGACCGCGTCGACGGCGGCCTGCTGCGCGGCCTGGAGCACGGCGTAGGTCGACCGCACGTCGTCGAAGCGCGGCTCACCAACCGAGTACGTGCGGGTCGAGTCCGAGCAGTAGCCCTCGGCCACCGGGCCGCCGATGTCGACCACGACGACGTCACCGGCCTCGATCACCCGATCGGAGAGGCTGTGGTGCGGGCTGGCCCCGTTCGGTCCCGACCCGACGATCACGAACTCGGCGACCGCGTGCCCCTCCTCGACGATGGCGGCGGCGATGTCCGCCCCCACCTCCGCCTCGGTGCGCCCGGCGCGCAGCCATTCACCCACACGTGCGTGCACCCGGTCGATCGCCGCGCCCGCTTTCCGCAGCGCCGCGACCTCCACCGCGTCCTTGCGCATCCGCAGCTCCCGCAGCACCGGCCCGGCGAGCACCTGCTCACCACCGAGCGCGTCCCGCAGCGCCAGCGCGTGCAGCGCGGGCATCATGTCCGCCACCGCAACCCGGCCGGTCCCCCGCAACGCCTGCTTGACCAGCGCGTACGGGTCCTCACCGTCCACCCAGGTCGCGACCTCGACCCCCAGCTCACCGGTCGGCAGCCCCGAGTACCCCGGCGCCTCCAGCTTCGGCACCACCAGCACCGGCGTCCCACCGACCGGCAGCACCAGGCAGGTCAGCCGCTCGAACGACGTCCCACCCACCCCGAGCAGGTACGCGAGGTCCGAGCCGGGCGAGATCAGCAACGCGTCCACGTCGGCCGCCGCGGCGGCCGTACCCGCCCGCTCCAGCCGAGCCCGCAGCGCGTCAACATCGATGGGGCCAACACTTGTCGACATGCCGACGAGCCTAGTGGGCCGTCGTCTGGCAGTCTTGCCGCCGTGGCCCAACCCCTCGTGCTGCTGGACTCAGCCAGCCTGTACTTCCGCGCCTTCTACGCGCTGCCCGAATCGATGACGGCACCGGACGGCACCCCGATCAACGCGGTGCGCGGCTTCATCGACACGATCGCGCGCGTAATCACCGAACGCCACGCACACAGGCTCGTCGCCTGCATGGACGCCGACTGGCGCCCGGAATTCCGCACGAACGCACTGCCGTCGTACAAGGCACACCGCGTGGCGACAGAGGCGACGGACGGCTCCGAAGAAGTCCCGGACACCCTCACCCCACAGATCCCGATCATCATGGACGTCCTCGCAGCAGTAGGCATCTGCACCGCGGAAGCCACCGGCTACGAGGCAGACGACGTCATCGGCGCCCTGGCCCACCACGAAAAAACCGACCCGGTAGAGGTGGTAACCGGCGACCGCGACCTCTTCCAGGTAGTCCGCCACACCCCCACCGAGGTGAAGGTCCTGTACGTGGGCAGGGGCTGGGCAAAAGCAGAACTACTGGGCCCGGAAGAACTGGCCAAGAAGTACGCACTACCCGCAGAAACAGCAGGCGAAGCCTACGCCGCCATGGCAGTACTCAGGGGCGACCCATCAGACGGCCTACCAGGCGTAGCCGGCATCGGCGAGAAAACCGCAGCCAAACTGATCACCGAGTTCGGCTCACTGGAGGCTGTACTGGCCGCCGTGACCGATCCCCGCGACCGAAAACTGACCACCAGAGCCCGCAACAGCCTCATCGCGGCGGAGTCCTACCTGGCAGCCGCACCAACAGTGGTCAACGTCGCCGTGGACGCCCCAGTGGTACTGGACCGCCCGGACATAGTCCCCACCCAACCTGCCGACCCAGACCGCGCAGCAGAACTGGGCAAACGCTGGGGCCTGGGCAGCTCCCTCCCACGCCTCATCTCAGCACTGGAACGCCGCTAAGCCAGAACAGAAATACCAACCCCCCACAAACCCGGCAGACAAACCGGGCCCTAAAACCGTGGCCGATTTTACTTGGGGGATTTGCCCCTTAAAATTGCAGATCGGGCAGGGCTTTCGGGCACTGCCTTTTCGCCCGATCAAGGGGCAAATCCAGGGGCCCCAAGTCAAATCGGCCACACCACCGCCGGAACCCGAGCCCGCACTAGCCCCTCCACCAGTACTCGCGGTCGCGCCAGCCCCCGCCCTACCCCTCCCGCATCTTCAACAACGCCTCCAAATTCCCCTGAGACCCTTCATCCCCAAGCTCAGCCCCCTTCCGATACCACCGCTCCGACTCCTCCTCATCCCCCATGAAGTCGTAGTAATCCCCCAATCCCCCCATAGCCTCCGCATGCCCCAAATCAGCAGCCTTCTGATACCACTCAGCAGCCTCCTCAGGCTCATCGTGGTAATACAAGAACTGCCCAAACGCAGTCATGGCCTCAACATCCCCAGTCTCAGCCGCCCGCTGAAACCACTCCTCAGCCTCAGCCAGCCTCTCCTCATCCTCCTCATAAATGGGAGTCAGCAGGTCAGCCAGGTCAACCATCGCCTTCACGTCCCCCGCCTCAGCAGCGGTACGCAGGCCAGCTTCATCAGTCACGCCACCATGATGGCCGACCC
>DATMCA010001160.1:0-4125 GCA_035559015.1 Umezawaea sp.
CGCCCGCCGAGGTCGAAACAGGACTGGGCGGGGTAGCCAGGATTATGCCAGGGGCACCATCGCCTCGCGTGTTCATGAGAACCTGGGCGACACCCATCCGCGGTGATCCCCCATAGCGTTCATGGGCAAGCGGGAAGCTCAGAATCGCAGCGTCGCAGCCCACCCCGGTCTCGGGGACCGATCCGACCCGGAATTCGACATCCGGAATCCCGGCCAGCGCCTCCCGACACGCCTGCACGATTCGTTCGATGGAAGCTGCGATCACGTACTTCATCAGCACCCCACGCCCGTGCTCATGCCAGTCATGACCGAGGGCCTACCAAGAATCTTCAACCCGTCGTTGTCCAGGGCCACCCCACCGTCAATCACATCGGCAGTGTATGCCATACGCGCATCCGCAGGCAGACTGGAAAGTCTGGCCGTTGTGCGAATCATTGTGTACGGTCCCTCCGCGGGATAAGCCGCGAAGGCTCGGCGGGAATATTCGGCGGCACCCTTTTCCGTAAAGGAGAAGTACTTGACGCCCTGCGGGCTGTTCCAGGTTCGATTCGCCAGAATGTCACCCAGTTCACCCTCGGTAACGCCCCGCCAGAGGTACACCAGGTCCGAACTCGACTCACCCTCGTTGTGGACCAGCACCGGAGTGTCGCCCACGTTCACGTAGAACGTGTGGACGCCATCGACCGTGAGGTTGTAAACCCTCTGCACCTGCGTGTAAGCCCGAAGTCCGATGACCGCGGCAGCCGTGCCGTCCTCGGTGTGCAGGAGCTGGCCGATGCGCAACTCCCCGGCGTCGACCCACTTCCCGTCGCCGTCCACCCAGAACGGGTGGTTGTCAGTGGCGGTGACGGCGTTGATCCCGGCTTCCGTCGCAACGCTGGCCTCGACCAGGTGCTTCTCGCCTTCACCGACGATCACGTCGGTGACCTTCTTGTCCTCCGTCACACCGGTTGTCGGGTCGGTCGCCACCACGAGATCGCCGACCTGCACGTCCTCGATGGCCCGACGCGTGCCATCAGCCATCAGGACCAGCGTCGCCGGCAAGAAGCTGTTGCCGTCCTTGCAGCTCAACAACCTCCTGGCGCCGTCCTTCATCACCTGCCCGGCGCTCCGCCGAACCCCCATCTCCGCCGCCGCCTCAACGGCCCCGACGCCGACCCGTCGCCCGACGGCGGCCCCGCCACCGGTGAAGATCGCGGCGATCGCGTCGGGCACGAGGTGGCCCAGGGCGCGGGCCGGGTCGGTGGACCAGGTGTCCCAGTCGACCATCGCCTTGCCGAACGCGACCGGGTCCTGCAAGCCGTTCCACAGGCCCCCGTACAGGTCGAGGATGTTGGAGAACAGGCTCGACGGGCTGAAGATGACGCGGAGCGGGGTGAAGTTCCAGGCGAACTCGACCAGGCCGCCGGCCGCTTCGACCGCTCCCGACAGGAACGAGCCGACCTGGCCGACGATCGGGTGGGCTTCCACCACGGCGTTCCACGCCGCGTCGATGGTGGCCTGCGCGTCCTCGACGCTCAGGTCGGTGACCATGCTGACCACGCGGGCCGGGATGGTCGGGATGGCGGAGAACACGGTCTTCGCGGCGTCCTCGATCGGGTTGAGGACCCACTTCTCGCCGAGCGCGCTGAACGCGTCCAGTGCCCCGTCCACGGCCGTCCAGGCGGATTCGAGCGCGCCCAGGATGTTGTTGAGCGCGTTGGAGCCCCAGCTGATGACCTCGCTGAACTTCTCGGAGACCGTGTTCCAGGTGCGCTTGCCCCAGTCGACGAAGCTGTTCCAGGTCTTCTTGCCCCAGTCGACCACGCTGTTCCACGTGTTCGTCGCCCACTGGACCACGTTGTTCCAGGTGCGCTTGCCCCAGTCGATCACGTTGTTGATGGCCTTCGACGCCCAGCCGACGACGGCGCTCGCGGCCCTCGTGGTGGGCTGCACGACGTTGTCGTTGACCCAGCCGCCGACGGCGCCGATGGCGTCGCCGACCCAGTCGAAGCCCCAGTGGCCGTCGGGGTCGCTGTACCGCACCGGTGAACCGGAGCCGTAGGTGTAGCGGTTGAACAGCACGGAAGCGCCGGAGCCCGCCATCACCGAGTCGCGGGAGTTGAAGGCGCCCGTCGACGGGTTGTACCAGCGGGACCCCATGTTGACCTGTGCGGTGTCCGGGTCGGTCCACGAGCCCTGGAAGCCGATCGAGCGCTTGCTGCCACCGGTGCCGAGGACCTTGCCGAACGGGTCGAACGAGGCCGAGTCGGCGAGGCCCGCCGTGCCGTCGCCGGGTGCGAGGCCGCCGATCAGGTCGCCGTGCATGTCGGTGATCGCGAGGCGCTTGTCCTGGCCCTGCTTGAGCGCGACGAGTTCGCCGGACGGTCCGCGGGTGTAGTCCGCGGCGCCGTCGCTGGCGAGCGTGTCACCCGTACCGCTGTAGGCCGACGACTTGCCGTTGCGGACGACCATCCGGTCGAGGCCGTCGTAGGCGTAGGTCGCCTGGCCCTGGCCGGTCATCCGGTCGAACGCGTCGTAGGTCATCCGGTCGGTGAGCCCGGCGCTGGTCCGACTCGCCAGCGTGCCGCGCGCCGTGTAGGCGTAGGTGAAGTCGCCGTCGGCGAGCAGGCGGTTGCGGGCGTCGAACGTCGACGTCTTGCCGTTGACCCTGGTCCGGTTGCCGGAGGCGTCCCAGCCGTAGGTCGTGGTCTGGCCCGCCCCGGTCCACGAGGTCATGCGGCCCGCGTGGTCGTAGGTGTAGGTGTTCTGGCCCGCTCCCGCGGTCCCGGTGGTCGTCTTGCTCGTGACGTTGTCGTTCACGTCGTAGCCGTAGGCGATCGACGAGACGACGGCGCCCGCGGTGTTCTTCAGCTTGTCGACCGTCGGCCTGCCGAGGTCGTCGAAGTCGAGCGTCCTGACGTGCCCGGATCCGTAGATGACCTGGTTGACCTCACCCGAGGCGTTGTAGCTGAGCGTTTGCCGTCCGCCGGTGACACCGTCCTGGATGGACGCGAGCCTGCCCTTCGAGTAGCCGTAGGTGGACGTGCCCGCCGCGTCGGTCCGCCGGGTGACCCGGCCGGTCGCGTCGTAGGCGAAGTTCGAGTCGCCCGACGGGCCGGTCGCCGTGAGCAGCGCGCCGCGGTCGTTGTAGGTGAAGGTGTTCGTGCCGCCGGGTGCGCTGACGCCGGTCAGCCTGCCCGCCAGGTCGTAGGAGTTGACCCGGTCCGCGGTCGCGGCCTCGGCTCCCGCGCCGGTCTCCTTGGTGAGCCGGTTCAACGGGTCGAACGTGCGCTGGCGGGTGACCCCGCCCGGCGCGGTCGCGGACACCGGGTTGGTCGCGGCGTCGTAGGCCACGGTCCAGGTCCGGTCGGTGGCGGCCGGGTGGGCCTGCGTCGAGGGTTCGACGACCGACTCCGGCAGGCCGAGGTTGTTGAACGTGTAGGTGGTCGGGTTGCCGCGCCCGTCGGTGTAGCGGGTGCGGTGGCCCTCGGCGTCGTAGCCGAACCCGGTGGTGATGGTCTCGGAGGCCGAGACCGGCTCCACCTGGCCCACCTGCCGGTTGAGCGCGTCGAAGGTCGCGGTGGTGGTGCGGCCCAGCGCGTCCGTGCGGGCGATCGGGTTGCCCGCCGGGTCGTAGTCGACCGAGGTCCGGCGCAGCAGCGCGTTCGACGGGCTGAAGTCGTACACGCCGGTCTGCCTGCCCGCGTCGTCGAACTTGGCCGCCGTGTAGCGGCCGAGGCCGTCCTTCTCGGTGATCTTGCGGCCGACCTGGTCGTAGCCGTACTGGGTGGTGACGCCCGCCGGGTCGATCGAGGTGATCAGCTGGTTGGCGGTGTCGTACACCTGCTTCGAAACGTCGTCGTCGGGCGAGGTGGTGCTGGTGAGGTTGTCGGCGTCGTCGTAGGCGAACTTCGTGGTGAACGCCGTCGGCTGGGGCCGGCGCTCCAGCTGGGTGGTGGTGATCCGCCGGCCGAGGTCGTCGTAGGTGGCCTGCACCCGTGCGCCGACCGGGCTCGTCACCGAGCGCTGTTCACCGGTTCGCGTGTACGTGTAGCTCCACACGCCGCCCGCGGCCCCGTCGATGTCGGGTTCCTGCTTGCGCACCACCTGGTTGAACTGGTCGTAGGCGAACGTCGTGGTGTT
>DATMCA010001161.1:0-2326 GCA_035559015.1 Umezawaea sp.
CCGGCCTACGACGAGTCCTGGGACGACATCCTCCTGCAACGCCTGCGGGCCGCGGCGCGCGCGGGACGGACTCCGGCGCGGGGGCCGGTGGCCGAACTGCGTCGCCACGACGGCGAGCACGCCACCCACTTCGTGCCGACCCTGCGGGCGTGGTTGGAGGCGCAGGGCGACCCCGTCCGTGCCGGGGAGCGGCTCGGCGTGCACCCGAACACCGTCCGCAACCGGCTGCGCAAGATGGCCGAGGTGACGGCGCTCGACCTGGACGACGCTCGCAAGCGGCTCGCCATGACCATCGACCTGGCGGCGTCCGAGGACGACCAGCCGACGCCGGTGTAGGAAAGCGACAACCTCACACCCCCGGATTGTCGGCCTTGGACAACAGGTCGAGGTGGCGCTCGGGCGATGCTGGCTTCGACAGCAGTTCAACCGGGTGTGGAGGTGATCATGGTCGACGTCGGGCGCATCGATGGCGGACCGCGGTCCGCGGTAGTGGTCGGCGCGGGCATCGTGGGCCTGTCGACCGCGTGGTTCCTGCAGGAACGCGGGGTCGAGGTCACCGTGGTCGACCGCACCGGGGTGGCCGCGGGGGCGTCGTGGGGCAACGCCGGGTGGATCGCGCCCGGCCTGGCCATCCCGCTCAACGAGCCCTCCGTGCTGCGCTACGGCCTGCGGTCGCTGCTCAACCCGGCCGCGCCGCTGCACATCCCCCTGTCCGCCGACCTCGGCCAGTGGTCCTTCCTGGCGCGGTTCGCCGCCCACTGCCGGTGGTCGTCCTGGACGCGAGCGGTCCGGGCGAACCAGCCCCTCAACGACGAGTGCGTCGAGGCGTTCGACGTGCTCACCGCCAACGGCGTCGACGCGCCCACGATCGACGCGCCCATCACCGCCGCGTTCGAGAACCCGCGGCAGGCGGCGGGCCTGCTGCGGGAGCTGCGCCGGATGGCGGGCGCGGGCCAGGCCGTCGACCACGTCGAACTCGACCGGGCACGGCTGCTGGAACACGTCCCGTCAGCCTCGCCCGCGCTCACCACCGGCGTGCGCATCGACGGGCAGCGCTACCTCGACCCGGGGGAGTTCGTGAAGGCGCTGGCCCGATCCGTGGTCGCCAGGGGCGCCGCGATCCGCCTGTTCGAAGCCGTCGACGTCCGGACCGGCCACTCCGGGGTCGAGGTCCGCCTCCGCGGCGGCGAGTCCGTGGCGGCCGACGTGGCGGTCGTGGCCACCGGGGCGTGGTTGTCCCGGCTGGCGCGCGGCTGGGGTGTGCGCGTACCCGTCCGCGCGGGTCGCGGGTACTCCTTCACGGTGCCCGTCGACCGCCCCGTGCCCGGTCCGATCTACCTGCCCGACGTCCGGGTGGCGTGCACGCCGTACCAGGACGGGCTGCGGGTGGCGGGCACGATGGAGTTCCGCGATCCCGACGCCCCCGGCGCGCACGCCAGGCTGCGGTCGATCATCGACTCCACCCGCCCACTGCTCGACGGGGTCGACTGGGAGCGGCGTCGCGACGTGTGGGTCGGCCCGCGCCCCGTCACCCCGGACGGGCGTCCGCTGATCGGCGCGGTCGACGCACCCGGCGTGTTCGTCGCGGGCGGGCACGGCATGTGGGGCCTGGCCCACGGCCCGGTCACCGGACGGCTGCTGGCCGAGCGGATCACCACCGGCAAGCAGTCCGAGGCGTTGCGCGCGTTCGACCCGCTGCGCTGAGCGCCGTGGACGGCACCGCCCCTCCCGTCGATCCGCTCAGCGGCGGTGAACGCGCCGAACTGACCTGGCTGCGGGCGGAGAACGCGCTGCTGCGCGTCCAGCGCGACATCCTGACCCGCATCGCCACCGACTACGCCCGTGACGTCGAGGTCGTGCTCGACCTGCGCACGACCGGCACCTGACCCACCGACCACCACCCCGTCCGCGGCGCCGGAGCCGCTACCGCCCCGGCGCCGCGGACACCCGCCGCCGGGGTGGTCCGGCCTTCCTCGGCCACCACCTCATCCACCCGGCCCGCGCGCCGGTCCAGCACCCCAGGGGGCAACCGTGACCAGCACCCGTTCCGACACCCGACGCGTTTGGCTCACCTCCGACGCGCACCAGCGGCTGCGGGACGAACTCGCCGACCTGCTCGCCGCGGACACCACCGCGGCACTCCGCGGGGCGGCCGACCACGACCGCGACGAAGGCGACACGAACGGCGGGCCCGCGCGTGGTCGGCGGCGGGAACGCGTCCGCGAGATCCGGGAACTGCTCGACCACGCCGTGGTCGGCGAGGACCCGCCCGACGACGGGGTGGCCGAACCCGGCATGGTCCTCACCGTCCACTACGGCGACCCCG
>DATMCA010001162.1:0-2928 GCA_035559015.1 Umezawaea sp.
GCCGTGCACGGCCTCGACAAGCGCGCCGATCCGGCGCTGGCCGCGATGCTCACCGCGCTGGCGCAGGAACGGGCGGCCGCCGACCGTCGCCTGCCGCCGGACGCGCTGGCGCTGCTCAACCGGCTCACCGTCGCGAACTCCTCTCCGAAGCAGGCATGATGCGCATCTTCGACCCGCACATCCACATGACCTCGCGCACCACCGACGACTACCGGGCGATGGCCGCGGGCGGCGTGCAGGCCGTGGTGGAACCGGCGTTCTGGCTGGGACAGCCCCGCACCAACCCGGGCTCGTTCGCCGACTACTTCGACTCGCTGATCGGCTGGGAGCCGTACCGGGCGGCGCAGTTCGGCATCCGGCACCACGCCACCCTGGCGCTGAACCCCAAGGAGGCGAACGACCCGCGCTGCCGCGGCGTGCTCGACCTGCTGCCGCGCTACCTGGAGAAGGACGGCGTCGTCGCGGTCGGCGAGATCGGCTTCGACTCGATGACCCCGGAGGAGGACGAGGCGTTCGCCCGCCAGCTCCAGCTCGCCGTCGAGCACGACCTGCCCGCGCTGGTGCACACCCCGCACCGCGACAAGGCCGCCGGGACGCGCCGAACCCTCGACCTGGTCAAGGAATCCGGTCTCGCGGTGGAGCGGGTCGCCGTGGACCACCTCAACGAGACGACCGTGCGCGCGGTCGCCGACTCCGGCGCGTGGATGGGCTTCTCCATCTACCCGGACACCAAGATGGACGAGCACCGGATGGTCGCGATCCTCAAGGAGTACGGGACCGAGCGGGTGCTGGTGAACTCCGCCGCGGACTGGGGCCGCTCGGACCCGCTCAAGACGCACAAGACCGGCCTGGCGATGCTGGGGGCGGGCTTCACCGAGTCCGATGTGGACGACGTGCTGTGGCGCAACCCGGTGGAGTTCTACGGCCAGAGCGGACGCCTGATGCTCGACGACCTGCCCGGTTTCAGCGCGGCCCCGGACACGTTCTCCGGCAACTCCGTGCTGCGCGGCGGCGGTGACCGCTGATGGACCTGTCCTACTGCACCAACGTCCACCCGGCGGAGGACCTGCGCGGCGTCCTGGCCCAGCTCGACCGGTTCGCGCTGCCCGTGCGCAGGCTGCTCGGCGTCGACCACCTCGGCCTCGGCCTGTGGCTGTCCGCCGACGTCGCCCGCGGCCTCGCCGGGGACGAGGCGTCCCGGCGGCGGTTGCGCGCCGAGCTCGACGCGCGCGGGCTGGAGGTCCGCACGCTCAACGCCTTCCCCTACGGCGGTTTCCACGACGCCGTGGTGAAGCACTCGGTGTACCGGCCGCGCTGGACCGACCCGGAACGGCTGCGCTACACCACGGACTGCGCGACCGTCCTCGGCGACCTGCTGCCCGACACCGCCGAGAGCGGCAGCATCTCCACGCTGCCGCTGGGCTGGCGCACCCCGTGGACCCCTTCGGACGACACGCTCGCGTTCGCCGCGCTGGACGAGATGGCGCGGGTGCTGCGCGCGCAGGCCGCGTGGACCGGCAGGCCGATCGCGCTGGCCGTCGAACCCGAGCCCGGCTGCGTCCTGGACACCGTGCACGACGCCGTGAGCAGGCTCGCCGGGCGCGTCGACCCCGAGCACGTCGGGATCTGCCTGGACACCTGCCACCTCGCGGTGTCCTTCGCCGACCCGGCCGCCGCCGTCGCCGAGATCCGCGCGGCCGGGCTGCGCGTGGTCAAGGTGCAGGCGTCGGCGGCGCTGGAGGTCACCCGGCCCGGCACGCCGGAGAGCCGCCGCGCGCTGGCGGCGTTCACCGAACCCCGCTACCTGCACCAGGTCCGCGAGCTGAGCGGGGGTCTGGTGCTGGCCTCCGACGACCTGCCGCAGGCCCACCAGGAGTTGCCCGGCCGCGACCCGTGGCGGGTGCACTTCCACGTCCCGCTGCACGCCCGGCCCGCCGCGCCCCTGTCGGCGACCACCGACGTGCTGCGCGACGCCGTGCGGGCGCTCGCCGCCGACGGCCCGCTGCCGCACGTGGAGGTCGAGACGTACACGTGGAGCGTGCTGCCCGGAGCCGTCGGCCAGGACGACACCGCCCTCGTCCGCGGCATCGCCGCCGAACTGCGCTGGGCCCGCGAACACCTGGGGGTCCTGGAGACCGCGGTCCCGGCGGGGGACCTGACCGTCGAGGAAGGGGCGCGTCCGTGAAGCCGCTGGTCGTGATCGACGTCGTGGGGATGACCCCGGCGCTGCTGCCGCACATGCCCAACCTCGCCGGACTGGGCTGGCGGGCGGAGTTGGGCACCGTGCTGCCCGCCGTCACGTGCAGCGCCCAGGCCACGTTCCTCACCGGCCTGACCCCGGCGGAGCACGGGATCGTGGGCAACGGCTGGTACTTCCGCGACCTCGGGGAGGTCCACCTGTGGCGGCAGCACAACCGCCTGGTGGGCGGCGAGAAGCTCTGGGAGACCGCGCGCCGCGCCCACCCTGGCTACACCGCCGCCAACGTCTGCTGGTGGTACGCGATGGGCGCGACCACCGACGTGACGATCACGCCCCGGCCGATCTACCACGCCGACGGCCGCAAGTCGCCCGACGCCTACGTCCGGCCGCCCGAGCTGCACGACCGGCTCGTCGCCTCGCTGGGCGAGTTCCCGCTGTTCCAGTACTGGGGGCCGACGGCGTCCATCGCGTCCAGCCGCTGGATCGTCGGCGCGGCGCGGAAGATCCTCGTCGAGCAGCGCCCGGACCTGCTCCTGGTGTACGTGCCGCACCTGGACTACGACCTTCAGCGGTTCGGCCCGAACTCGCCCCAGGCGGTGGCCGCAGCGAAGGCCGTGGACGCGGAGATCGCGCCGCTGCTGACCGACGCGCTCGGCGCGGGCGCGACGGTCGTGGCCCTGTCCGAGTACGGCATCACCGAGGCCCGCCGGGCGGTCGACGTGAACCGG
>DATMCA010001163.1:0-3600 GCA_035559015.1 Umezawaea sp.
GGCCATCAGCGTGTGTCACCTGCCCCCGGGCACCAGCAAGTGGAACAAGATCGAGCACCGGCTGTTCTCCCAGATCACCCTCAACTGGCGCGGCCGACCCCTGACCAGCCATCAGATCATCGTCGACCTGATCGGCGCCACCCGCACCGCCACCGGGCTCACCGTCCGTGCCGAGCTGGACACCGGCACCTACCCCACCGGCATCAAATACACCAAGGCCCAGGTCGACGCCCTGCCGATCACCCGGCACGAGTTCCACGGCGAGTGGAACTACACCGTCGCGCCCCACACGGCCGACACGCCGACGACAACCTAGATTATTTCTTCGCGGACCCTTACTACGGGCTTCGATGACCTCCCGGCCGGGCTGCGGGCGTGGGCGGAGGGCCTGCTGTGCCTGGAGGCGGCCGTTGAGCTGCTGATCGGGAACGGTTCGTGGCTTTCCCGCGAGGATTTCGCGGGAATCGCGATCGAATTTGCCGCGGATGCCGGCGGCATGGTGATGGCGTCGGTCGACTTCACGGCGGCGGCCGACGCGCTGGAGGCGGGTGCGCTGCCGTGCTCGGCCGGGGAGAGGCGGGTGCTGCAGATCGCCGCCAGCTTGGCGGCGGGCGTCCCGGTGGATCTGCGGGAGGCCGTGACCGGCCTGGACGCGGGCAACGCCGCGCTGGCGGCCGCGGCGGTGTTGCACACGGCCGGCTGCGGTGACCTGGGTGCCCGGCTGGCCGGCGGGCAGGGCCGGCGGTGAACACGGTGCGGATCATCCGGCCACGGCATCCGTTCGAAGGCCAGCTGTTGGCGGTGCTGGGCAGCATGCGTCGGCACGGGGCACGCGAGTTGCTGGTGGTCTTGCCGGATGGCTCCAAGCGGCTGGTCCCGGTGTCGTGGACCGACGCAGCCCCGGTCGGCGGCAGCGGCCCGGGGACGTTGGGCGCAGCGGCGGACCTGCTGGGTCTGTCCGTGCTGGTTTCCGCGCTGTGCGCCCGTTGCCAGGACGAACGGGAGCAGGCTGCACGAAAACCGCCTGCCAGGGAGGATGATCGTGCAGCCTGTCCAGCTCAGTCTGCTGCCAGAGCAGGTTCCGGCGCCACTGCCGGAGCTGATCGGCCAGCTTCCGGAGGACAACGTCGCCGCGGCGGTCGCGCTGCTGGCGGCCGTGATCGCCCGGGCGCAGACCGCCGCGTCCGTGACGGCGCAGGTGGCGGGCGATGAGTGAGCCGGGGAAGATCACCGCCTCGCATCTGTCGCGGACGGCCGTGATCTATGTCCGCCAGTCCACCCTGATCCAGGTGGAGCGCAACACCGAGTCGACCGCCCGCCAGTACGACCTGGTCTCCCGCGCCCGGCAGCTGGGCTGGCCGCCCGAGGCGGTCCGGGTTGTCGACGGCGACCTGGGCGTCTCTGGGTCGGTGACCGGGCAGCGGGACGGGTTCGAGGGCATGGTCGCCGAGGTCGCCCTCGGCCAGGTCGGGATCATCCTGGCGCTGGAGGTCTCCCGGCTGGCGCGGGACAACGCGGCCTGGTATCGGCTGCTTGACCTGGCCGGCGTGTGCGACACCCTCGTCGCCGACGCCGACGGCGTCTACCACCCGGCGCTGTTCAACGACCGGCTGGTGCTGGGCATGAAGGGCATCATGTCCGAAGCTGAGCTCCACGTGCTGCGGGCCCGCCTGGAAGGTGGCGTCAGGAACAAGGCCGCCCGCGGCGAGCTGCGCCGCGGCCTGCCCGTCGGCCTGGTCTGGGGCGAGGCCGACGGACAGATCCGCTTCCACCCCGATGAGGCGGTCACCGGCGTCATCGCCGCGGTCTTCGAGCGGTTCGCCGTGTGCGGGTCGGCGCGCGCCACCTGGCTGTGGCTGCGCGAGCAGGGACTGCGCTGGCCGCTGCAGAAGATCGCCTACACCCGGCGCGGCAACGGAATCCCGGAGATCACCTGGGTGGAGCCGACCTATCACGCCGTGCACACCACGCTGACCCACCCCGCCTACGCCGGCGCGTACGTCTACGGCCGCACCCGCAAGGAACGCTACCTTGACCGCAGCGGCGCACTGCGCCAGCGCAGCCGCCGCCTGCCCCGCGACCAGTGGGAGGTCCTCATCCCCGATCACCACCCCGGGTTCACCGACTGGGACACCTACCAGGCCAACCAGTCCCGCATCGGCGCCAACATCCGCCCCCAGGCCAGCCAGCCGGGCACCGGCGCGGTCCGGGAAGGCTCCGCGCTGCTGCAGGGCCTGGCCACCTGCGGCACATGCGGCCGCAAACTGGCGATCTTCTACTCCGGTCCGGCCAAGTGCGTGCCGAACTACTACTGCCAGGGATCAGCCGAGCTGGTCGACGGGCGCGGCGTGCGACACATGAGCACCGGCGGGCAGGCCATCGACGCCGCCGTCACCGCCGCGTTCCTGGCCGCGCTGGCACCGGCCGCGCTGCAGGCGTGCCTGCAGGCCGCCGCCCAGCTAGAAGACGGCCACGACGCCGCCCTGGCCCAGCACGAACGCCAGGTCGAGCAGGCCCGCTACCAGGCGACCCGGGCCGAGCGCCGCTACCGGGCCGTCGATCCGGACAACCGGCTGGTCGCCCGCGGCCTGGAAGGCGAATGGGAACACGCGCTGCGGGAACTGGCCGACGCCGAGGCCGAACTGGCCCGCCGCCGGGCCGCCCGCCCGAAAGCCCTGACCGCGCAGGAGAAACAAGCGATCCTCGCCCTCGGCGACGACCTCGGCCAGGTATGGGACGCGCCCACCACCGCCGACAAGGACCGCAAGCAGCTGCTGCGCACCCTGATCGACGAGGTCAACATCACGCTGCACCGCGACGACCCCAACCCGAACGCCGCCCTGATGCTGCGCTGGAAAGGCGGCGCGATCAGCGACCTGACCGTGCCGCTGCGCCGCCGACAGCCCAAGATCCGCACCGACGAGGACACCATCGACCTCATCCGCCGCCTGGCCGTGCACTACCCCGACGCGGTCATCGCCGGCATCCTCAACCGCCAGGGCCGCCGCACCGCCCGCGGAATGTCATACACCGCCAGTAGAGTCCAATCGCTGCGCCACCACTGGAAAATCCCCTGCCACCAGCCCTCCGACGATCAAAAAGAAGGAGAACTGCTCAACGTGACCGCCGCTGCCCGCCAGCTGGACATCGCACCGTCCACCCTGCTGCGCTGGCTCAACGACGGCTTCGTCGCCGGCGAGCAGATCACCCCCGGCGCGCCCTGGCGCATCCGCCTCACCGATCAGCTGCGCGGCATGCTCACCAACACCACCCCCGACGGCTGGGTCCCCCTTGGCTACGCCAGCCAAGCGCTCGGCGTCTCCCGCCAGACCGTATTGCAGAAGGTCAAGCGCCGCGAGCTGAACGCGGTCCTGACCCGCACCGGACGCAGGAAAGGCCTGCGTATCGAGCTACCAACCCCACAAAACGCCCTGTTCAAAACCCCAACAATCAGCGAAGGAGCAGTGTGACGATGCATCCAAACAGGCTTTGATATCGCCCTCCACCACCCACTCATAAGAGTGGGACGTAAAGTAGCGCACCTCGGCCACCGCGTCATGCGTTCGGCGATTCGGGCGGAACCCGTAGGAACACGGGAGA
>DATMCA010001164.1:0-5950 GCA_035559015.1 Umezawaea sp.
CAGCACGCAGAACTCGTTGCCCTCGACGTCGGCGAGCACCACCCACGGCACGCCCCGCTGCCCGAGGTCGACGGGGCGGGCGCCCAGCCCGACCGCTCGTTCGACGGTCTCGGCCTGCTCCTGCGGCGACGAGCTGGCCAGGTCGAGGTGCACGCGGTTCTTGGCGGTCTTCGGCTCCGGAACCGGCACGAACGCCAGCTCCAGACCATCTGAGACGAAGACGTCGACTTCGTCCGGGTGTTCGCCGACGACGTGCGTACCCAGCAGCTCCGACCAGAACCGACCCAGTGCGACGGGGTCCGCGGCGTCGACCACGACGTTGTTCAGCCTCGTTGCCATCCGCCAAAGGTAACGTCTGCTCCATGGCTAAGCTGGTTCTCGGTCCGGTGCTGCGGCACGTGAACTCGACATCGGCCACGGTGTGGGTGGAGACCGACACCGCGACCGAGGTGACCATCGCCGGTCACAGCGCCCGGACGTTCCAGGTGGGGGCGCAGCACTTCGCGCTGGTGCGCATCGAGAACCTGGAGCCGGGCACCACGACGGAGTACGACGTGCGGCTCGACGACGGTCTGGTGTGGCCCGAGCCGGACTCGAAGTTCCCGCCGTGCCGCATCAGCACGAAGTCCGATGAGGACCTGACGCACCGCATCGTGTTCGGCTCGTGCCGCGCGGCCAAGCCGCAGAAGCCCGCGGAGGAGGACTCGCTCGGCCCGGACGCGCTGGACGCCTACGCGCTGCGGATGGCGGAGCAGCCCCAGAACGAGTGGCCGGACGCGTTGCTGCTGCTCGGCGACCAGGTGTACGCGGACGAGCCGACGTCGCGGACGAAGGAGTGGCTGCGGAAACGGCGCGGTGGCAAGGATCCCGTCGACGAGGTGCTGAGCTTCCGCGAGTACGCGCAGCTCTACCACGAGTCGTGGGGCGACCCGGAGATCCGCTGGCTGATGTCGACCGTGCCGACGTCGATGATCTTCGACGACCACGACATCCGCGACGACTGGAACACCTCGCGGCCGTGGCGCGAGCAGATGGCCGCGACCTCGTGGTGGCCGGAGCGCATCCGGGCCGGGCTGGCGTCGTACTGGGTGTACCAGCACCTGGGCAACCTCGGGCCGGACGAGCTGGAACGCGACGAGCTGTACGCCAAGGTGATCACCGCGGGCGGTGACGTGCAGCCGATGCTGGAGGAGTTCGCCGAGCAGGCCGACGCCGAACTGGACGGTCGGAAGTCGACGTGGTGGAGCTACCGCCGCGACTACGGGCGGGTGCGGCTGCTGGTAATCGACACCCGGTGCGGCCGGATCCTGGCGGGCGACGAGCGGCAGATGGTCAGCAACGAGGAGTTCGACTGGATCGAGCGCAACGCCGAGGGCGACTACGACCACCTGGTCATCGGGTCGTCGCTGCCGTGGCTCATGCCGCACGCGATCAGCCACGGCCAGTCGATCAACGAGCGCGCTGCCGCCCGTCCGGGTCGCCGCGGCCGGTTTGCCGAGCAGGTCCGCCAGGTCGCCGACCTGGAGCACTGGCCCGCGTTCCGCGACTCGTTCGAGCGGCTGGCGCAATTCCTCGGCCGGATCGGCCGCGGCGAGAACGCGCCCAGCACCATCTGCGTCCTGTCCGGCGACGTGCACCACAGCTACGCCGCGCAGGGCCACTACGCGGAGCCGACGAGCAGCGCCGTCATGCAGCTCACCTGCTCCCCCGTGCACAACGATCCGCCGAAGTTCTTCCGCCCGGTGTTCCGGCTCGCGTGGTGGCCGCCGATGGGCCGCGCGCTGCGCAGGCTCGCCGACCGCGCGGGCGTGCCCGCGGACCCGTTGACGTGGAACCGGTTGACCGGCCCGCACTTCGGCAACTCCATCGCCGTACTGGAGGTGGACGGACGGCAGGCCCGGTTCCGCTTGGAGTCCGCGACGCCCGACGGCAGGGGTTTGGTCGAGGTCGCGAACCTGGGCCTGCCGCCCGCCTAGTGGGGCGACCAATCCTCGCCGGGCATTTCCGGGCCCAACCGCTGGACGACGGAACTGCACGGCAAGGGTCAGCGGTCACCCCACTGGTCCGGGCTCGGTGGTTCGTGGTCGCCGCACCGGTCAGTCCGTGCCCGTGGCCGACCGGCCATCGTCCAGGGGCACGACCGTGGAGCCCGTCGTCACGTCCCAGGTGATGATGTCCGCGGCACGGGCGGGCAGCCTGTCCCGCACCGACGCCCAGACGCCGTCGCGCTGCCAGGTCCGGAAGAGCCCGTAGGCCGTCTCCCACGGCCCGTAGCGCTCGGGCAGGTCGCGCCACGGTGCCCCGGTGCGCACCCGCCACCGGATCGCGTTCACGACCTGGCGACGGTCCCGCGCAGGCCTGCCCACTCGCCGTTCCGGTGGCAGCAGCGGTTCCAGCACCGCCCACTGCGCGCTGGTCAGGTCACCACGCGCCAACGGAAACCCCCACGCGACCGGGAATCGACCTCGCGAATTCCCGATCTTGTCGGTGCTCGCCGGTAGAATTGACTTCGGGGGACCCCCAGTGCGCGCGCGAGGGACGGGCCCCCGGAATCGACGGTAGCCGGGGGGTCCGACAGTTCTGGCGGTTCCGGGCACCGCTCCCGTCTGTTGATCTTGTCGTGGGTGGACGTCCTCGTTGGGCGGCAAGGGTCACTTCGTCGCCAGCCGCAGCAGGGCCCAGAGTTGGGCGATGGCGTCGTGGTCGCCGTTGACCTCGACGTCGCGGTCGGGGATGCGGCCCCACAGCCAGCGGTAGACGTTGACGGGGACGCCGGTGACGTCCGCGTCGGCCGGTTCGGCCTCCTCGGGGGTGGCGCGCCACGAGGTGGAGCCGGTCGGGCCCGAGGCGGCGAGCCAGACGCGGCCCGCCGTGCGGACGGAGACGACGCCGTCCCTGGTGCCGCGGACGCCCATGACGCTCAAGCGGTGGATGAACCAGAGGGACAGGACCTCGTCAACGCCGTCGGCGACCACGTCGTCGGCCACCGGGCCGAGGGGTGTCATCGCGGCGGCTTGGACGTCCATCCGGTGCACGGTCGTCTCGTGGGCCAGCCTGCGGGCCCAGAAGCCGTAGTTGGGTTCTTCCGGCCACCACGTGCCGCACGGGTCCTCCTGCTCGTGGGCGGCGAGTTCGTCCAGGAGCGGTTCGACGCCGCCGCGGACGAAGTCGGCCAACGTCTCGCCGGGGGCGGGGTTCTGCTGCCACGTCACGGGTTGACGGCCGTCGCGCAGCCACGACAGGGTCATGCGGTAGGTGCTGCCGACGTGCCTCGCGGTCTCGCCGAGGTTCAGGCCGGGGCAGGCCGGGACCTGGCGTTCGGGGCGCTGCCCCTCGGTGGCGGAGGCGAGCGCCTCCGCCTCGGCGGCGAGGACGTCGAGCAGCCTGCCGTAGTCGATCAGGGCCTTGGTCACGTGCGCGCCTCGTGCATGATCCGGTCGACCAGCGCGACGAACTGGGCGGCCTGGCGGACCAGGTCGTCGGCGGAACGAGTGGTGACGACGCGGGTGATGCCCGCTTGGACGGCGGCTCGGGTGGCGGAGCCGGACGCGAAGAACGCGGCCCACTCCGTCAACTCGGGGGCGATGCCGGGGAGCAGGACCCAGACGCTGGTGGGTTTGGCGTGGCCGCGGTGCGGCCTGCCGCGCAGGGCGAGCACGGCGGCGCCCGCCCGCAGCGCGGCGAGGTACGCGACGGCGAAGCGCTCGGCCGGGTCGGTCGCGCCCTCGGCCTCCTCGATGCCGTCGTGGGCGTTCCGCAGGAGTTCGACGGCGGCGGCCGGAGGAAGGGGGACCGGGACGGGGATCCGGTCGGGCTTGGGGAAGTCGATCGAAGCTGACATCGGCGGCCTCCTCGCGGCGTCGGTGAACTCGACGACCACCGCGGGGAGACGGCGGCTCCTGGTGGTGGGGCGCTTCCCCCGCCCCACCACCAGGGCATCACGATCGAACACATGTTCGATCCAGGTCAGCGTAGCGCCTGGCACCGACATTCCTCAACCCAGGACCCAGCGACGACCCGATCGTGATCCGTGGTCTGATTGGACGTGTGAGCGCACTGGACCACCCGGGCATGCAGAAGGTCGCCGCGGCACTGACCGAGGCGGGTCACCACGAGGCCGCGCAAGGCATCCGGGTACTCGCGGACGCGGTCCGCACCGCGGCGCAGGCCGCCGACGCCGTGGGCGTGCCGGTCGGCGCCATCGCGAACAGCCTGGTGTTCACGGCGGTCCGCGCGGGCGTCCCCTCGCCCCTGCTGGTGCTGACGTCGGGCGCGCACCGGGCGGACACCGACCTGCTGGCCGAACTCGCAGGCGCGGACCGGATCGAGCGCGCCGCGCCGGACTTCGTGCGCGAGCACACCGGTCAGGTCATCGGCGGCGTGTCGCCGGTCGGCCATCCGGCGAGGATCATGACGTTCGTGGACGTGGACCTGGAGCAGTACCCCGTCGTGTGGGCGGCGGGCGGGCACCCGCACGCGGTGTTCCCGACGACGTTCGCCGGCCTGGTCGAGCTGACCGGCGGCACCCCCGCGCGGGTCGCGCGATGACCGCCGCGCCGTCCCCCCGCACCGAGCGGCTGGTGGAGTTCTCGCCGCAGGAGCTGAACGGCCGCCTGCACGAGGCGCTGGAGCTGTACGTGACGGCGATGAACTACCCGCCGGCCACGGTGGAACAGCGGGCGCCGATGTGGCTCGCGCACATGCTCCGCGAGGACTGGCGGTGCGTCGTGGCGCTGGACGACAGCGACGACCTGGTCGGCATCGGCTACGGCTACCGCGGTTCGAGCGGGCAGTGGTGGCACGAGCAGGTGCGCCGCGGGCTGACGACCGTGTCGGGCGCGCAGGCCGTGGACGAGTGGATGGACGACTACTTCGAGCTGACCGAGCTGCACGTGCTGCCGCGCGCGCAGGGTCGCGGGCTCGGCGAGGCGCTGCTGCGGAACCTGCTGGGCGGTGTGCCGACGACGCACGTGCTGCTGTCGACGCCGGAGGGGCCGAGCAACGCGTGGCGGCTGTACCGGCGGGTGGGCTTCCAGGACGTGCTGCGGCACTACCAGTTCACCGGCGACCCGAGGCCGTTCGCGGTGCTGGGGCGGGAACTCCCGATGAAGTGAGGGGCTGCCCGGTCGCACCGGGCAGCCCCCCTTCAGCTACAGCTCGGCGAGGCGTTCGCGGAGCGTGTCGAGCCCCATGGCGCCCATCTCCAGGGCGTCCTGGTGGAACTTCTTGAGGTCGAACGCGTCGCCGTGGCGGGCGCGGGCGTCGTCGCGCGCGGCGAGCCAGAGGCGTTCGCCGATCTTGTACGACGGGGCCTGGCCGGGCCAGCCGAGGTAGCGGTCGATCTCGTCGTGCACGTGCGAGGCGTCGGTGATGGTCCGGGTGAGCATGAACTCCAGGCCCAGCTCGGGGGTCCACCGCTCGCCCTCGTGGAAGCCGGTGCCCTTCGGGATCTCCAGCTCCAGGTGCATGCCGATGTCCACGATCACGCGGGCCGCGCGGAACAGGTGGGCGTCGAGCATGCCGAGCAGGTTGCCGTCGTCGTCGAGGTAGCCGAGTTCGCGCATCAGCCGTTCGGCGTAGAGGGCCCAGCCCTCGCCGTGGCCGGAGACCCAGCAGAAGAGGCGCTGGTAGTCGTTGAGCTTGTCGGCGTGGTAGACGGCGGTCGCGACCTGGAGGTGGTGGCCGGGAACGCCCTCGTGGTAGACGGTCGTCAGCTCGCGCCAGGTGGAGAACGTCTCCTTGTCGGCGGGCACGGACCACCACATGCGGCCGGGGCGGGAGAAGTCCGGGGTCGGGCTGGTGTAGTACGCGCCGACGCCGCCGCCGGGCGGGGCGATCTTGCACTCCAGCTTCATCAGCTCGTCGGGCAGTTCGAAGTGCACGTCGCGCAGGTCGATCAGGGCCTTGTCGGAGAGCTGCTGCATCCACGACTGGAGCCCGGCCTGGCCCT
>DATMCA010001165.1:0-2091 GCA_035559015.1 Umezawaea sp.
GCCTGGTTCCTGTGGGGCGAGAACCTCCCGCCCAGCGCCGTACCCACGATCCGCACCTACGTCATGCGCCTGCGCCGCACCCTCGGCCCACTGCTCGCGGACCGGATCACCACCAAGGCGCCCGGCTACATGATGAGCGTCGACCCCGGCGAGAGCGACCTCGCCACGTTCTTCGACCTGCACAGCCGCGCCGCCAACCTCGCGGCCGGCGGACAACTGGCCGAAGCCTCCTCGGCGCTGTCCTCGGCCCTGGCTCTGTGGCGCGACGCGCCGCTGCTGGACGTGCCGTCCCCGACGTTGCAGGACATCGAGGTCCCACCGCTGCTGGAACTGCGGATGCAGACCCTGGAGTGGTGGATCGACCTGGAACTGCGACTGGGCAGACACGCGCACCTGGTCCCCGAGCTGTCCCACCTGGTCCGCGCCCACCCACTCCGGGAATCCCTCACCGCCCAGCTCATGCTCGCCCTGCACGGCGCCGGACGGCAGTCCGACGCACTGGCCGCGTTCCTGCACATCCGCAAGATGCTCATCGACCAACTCGGCAGCGAGCCGGGCGAGGAACTGCGCAACGTCCAACGCCTCATCCTGCGCACCACCGACCACGCACGAATCCCCCCGCAAACCCCCTCCCCGAGCCGCACGTCCCTCCGGTCCGACCACCTGGAGAACAGGTGGCGACTGATCGGCTCCCCGAGCTTCGGCTAGCTCGGCCGGCGGAACGGCGCAAGCGGGGCGCACCACAGCGAGACGCCGGCGGGCAACAGCTTCCTGGCCGGCGCCTTCTGCACCGTCGCGGGTGTCGGCCTACCCCGGACAGGTCCGTACCGGACAGCACGGTGGTCGTGCTGTCCGGTACGGACTGCGGTTGGGAGGGTCAGCCCGCCTGGCAGGAGACGGTCGGCCAGTTCCAGTTCCCGTTGTGCTGGACGGTGAAGCCGAACGTGTTGCCGTTGCCGTTGGGCCGGGCGGTCATCACGTTGCCGCTGGAATCCCACGAAGCGCTGGTGTTCCAGGTGGCGATGATCTTCTGGGGCGAGCTGACGGTGACCGTGACGGTCCAGTTGTCGCTACCCGAGACCGTGACGTTGCCGTTGAAGCGGTCGTTCCACTTCTCGCCCTCGGAGTACGTCGCGGTGCAGCCACCGGGGTTCTGGCCCGGCGTGGTGGTAGTGGTCGTCGTCGGGTTCGTGCCGCCGGTGCCGCTGTTCAACGCGCTGAGCACGGAGTTGTAGGCGGCCTTCTTGTTGCCCGAGCCGTCGAACAGCAGCGGCGTGCCGGACGAGCGCCACGAGTCGCTGTCGCGGATGCCCCACACCGTGATGCCGGTGCACCGCGCCACGGCCAGGCACGCCTGCACGACGCCCTGGAACTGCTGGGCCTGGCTGGAACCGGAACCCTCGATGTCCAGCTCGGTGATCTGCACGTCCACGCCGAGCGCGGCGAAGTTCCCCAGCGTGGTGTGGTAGTTGCTCGGCACGGGGTTGCCGCTGTTGAAGTGGGCCTGGAAGCCGACGCAGTCGATCGGCACGCCGCGGGACTTGAAGTCGCGGACCATGTTGTAGACGCCCTGGGTCTTGGCGTTCGACCAGTTGTCGGTGTTGTAGTCGTTGTAGCAGAGCTTGGCGTTCGGGTCGGCCGCGCGGGCGGCGCGGAAGGCGGCCTCGATCCAGTCGTTGCCGGTGCGCTGGAGGTTCGAGTCGCGGCGACCACCGGAGCCGCCGTCGGCGAACGCCTCGTTGACCACGTCCCAGGCGTAGATCTTGCCCTTGTAGTGGGTCGCCACCTGGGTGACGTGGTTGATCGCGGCGTTGCGCAGCGCGCTGCCGGACAGCGACTGGGCCCAGCCCGGTTGCTGCGCGTGCCAGAGCAGGGCGTGACCGCGAACCTTGGAGCCGTTGGACAGGCCCTGGTTGAGGATGCGATCACCGTTGGTGTAGGTGAACCGTCCCTGGGACGGCTCGGTGGCGTCCCACTTCATCTCGTTCTCCGGCGTGATCATGTTGAACTCGCGGTCCAGGATCCCCACGTACGTGGAGTCACCGAGCTTGCCCGCCGCGACCGCCGTGCCGAAGTAGCGGTTCGTCTGCG
>DATMCA010001166.1:0-14272 GCA_035559015.1 Umezawaea sp.
GCAGCCGGGCCTGGTCAGGTACGGCTCGACCGCCGACTGGTGGCGCGCGACGAACCCGTCGATCGCCGTGCGCTCCAGACCGCAGTGGACGAGCAGGCGCAGCAGGTCCAGTTCGCCGATGCGCGTCCGCCCGAGTTCCACCTGCGCGAGCGTGGTCGCGTGCCAGCCGAGCCGGTCGGCCAGCAG
The DNA here is from genome assembly GCA_035559015.1 of Umezawaea sp. Lineage (GTDB taxonomy): Bacteria > Actinomycetota > Actinomycetes > Mycobacteriales > Pseudonocardiaceae > Umezawaea. The sequence continues at coordinate 187 of DATMCA010001166.1, forward strand.
GGCGCCGTCCAGGCCCGTCAGATCCCGCAGCCGCCGCAGCTCGTCGCCCAGTTCCTGACTGGACGCCGTGGAGTCCGTGCTCGTCATGCTGTGACGCTAGGCCGTCTGATCAGCCTTTTCGCCCTTTCGGGCTCGAAACCCCACGATCGAAGGACGACTTGATCACCAGTCAGGATGGATCTACGACCTGGGCGAGGAAGTAGACGGCTCCGGTACCCGCGTGGCGCACGAGGAGTGCGTACGGGTGGTCCACGCGCACGGTGTGCGGTTCGACGTACCCCTCGAACGCGACCGACCGGAACACGACCGCGGTCGCGGCGGCGCCTTCGAGGCCCTCCTCGTCGATCTTGAGCACCGCCTCGTGCACGATCTCGTCGACCAGCACGCGCGGGTCCGGGGTCAGGCCGGTCAGGTCGCCGTCCGGCTCGAACAGCTTCTCGACGCCCAACCGGGTGAACACCGACTTGAGCGTCTCGGACGCGCCGAGGGCGAGCTTCGGCAGGAACAGCTCGACCTGCCGGAACTCCAGGGCCCCGACCAGGGCTTCCACCCGGTCGGGCGTGAGCACGTCGAGGTCGCCGTCCGGGAGCAGGACGACCGCCTCCACCTCGCCGTGCGCGGGCAGCGACACGGCCTGCCAGCCGTCGACGGCGGCGTGCCGCATCTTCGCCTCGCGGCGCATCGTGGGCACCTCGACGTCACCGCCGGGCGCGTGGAACGGCAGCGGCGCGGTGTCGGAGAACGTGCCCAGCCAGGCGGTCTTCAGGTACAGGGCGTTGACCAGGGTGGCGACGGTGTCCGTGCCGACCTGGCCGGGCCCGATCAGCTCGGGGATCAGGTCGTTGGTCGTGTCGGCCACGTCCGCGTTGATCAGCTTGCGAGCGCTCTCCGGGTCCGTGGCGAACGGCGCCAACCGGGACTTGCCCCCCGGCCACGTCGCCAGGCCCTTGGTGAACGAGGGCACGATCTCCACGCCCTCGGCGGCCCACAGGGTGTTCGCCACGGCGAACACCGCCTCGTCGTTCGGCACGCTCGCGGCCAGCAGCTCGGCGTTGCCCTCGCCCAGGAGCGCGACGATCTGGTCGCGGGTCTCGCCCTTGGCGGCCAGGGAGGCCAGGCCGAGCGCGCTGGCCACGGAGTACGGCGACCAGCAGGCGTTCGCCGTCCGGTCGGCCGCGAGGACGTCGTGCAGGGACAGGGCGAACGCGAGGTGCTCGGTCACGGGACTCCTCAAGGCAGGGGACCCGGTCGAGTCTGCCACCCGCGTCCGCCTCGCGGACCGGCAGCGAGGCCGGCTAGCGCAGCGCCGCGTGCCGGCTGGTGGCCTCGGCGTCGGTCAGCAGGGCCACCTGGTCGATCACCACGCGCAGCCGGGCGGCGTCGTCGGCCGCGGCCTCCCACGCGGGCACGGAGCCGGGGTCCAGCGCGGCGGGGGCGCGGTCGGACAGGGCGGCCACCAGTTCGGTGATCAGCTCGCGCTGCCGGACCTGCATGGCCAGCCGCACGGGGTCCGACATCACGTACCGGACGGCGACCGCCTTGAGCAGCGCGACCTCCGCGGCGACCAGCCGGGGCACGGCGAGGTCGGCGGCGTAGCGGGTCAACGGGCCTTCGCCGTGCCGCTCGCGGGTCGCCGTGACCGCCGCGGAGGCGAAGCGGCCGACGAGTTCGCTGGTCAGGCGCTTCAACGCCACCTGCGCGCCCCGCGAGCCGTCGTACTCGACGTGGGCGAGGTCGGCGACCACCGGCAGGCGGAGGAGTTCGCGGGCGGCCTCCTCCAGCTGCGACACCGGTTCGCTGGAGAAGTGCTTCGCGGCCAGTTCGGCGACGGCGGCCCGTTCGGACGGGTCGACGAGCGCGGTGAGGCTGATGCGGTGGGCGAGCACGCCGTCCTCGACGTCGTGCACCGAGTAGGCGACGTCGTCGGCCCAGTCCATGACCTGGGTCTCCATCGGCTGACGACGGGCCGGGGCGCCCTCGCGCATCCACTCGAACACGGCGACGTCGTCCGGGTAGACGCCGAACTTGGTCACGCCGGGCGTGTGCGGCCACGGGTACTTGGTGGAGGCGTCCAGGCAGGCGCGGGTCAGGTTGAGGCCGCTGGCCGTCTTGGGTTCCAGACGGGTGAGGATGCGCAACGTCTGGGCGTTGCCCTCGAAGCCGCCGCACGGGCCCGCGAGGGCGTGCAGGGCGCGTTCGCCGTTGTGGCCGAACGGCGGGTGCCCGATGTCGTGGGCGAGGCCCGCGGTGTCGACGACGTCCGGGTCGCAGCCCAGCGCCTCGCCGATGCCGCGACCGATCTGCGCGACCTCCAACGAGTGCGTCAGCCGGGTGCGCGGCACGCCGGAGCCCTCGCCCGGCCCGACGACCTGGGTCTTGCCCGCCAGGCGGCGCAGCGCGGCGGAGTGCAGGACGCGGGCGCGGTCCCTGGCGTACGGGGTGCGGTGCTCGCCGAAACCACCCGTCAGCGACGCGCCCTTCGGCTCCTCCTCGACCAGCCGCGCGGCGTCGTGGTCCGAGTAACCCTGGCTCATCCGGTCAGAGTAGTCAGAGCGTGATGCCGTCGAAGGCTCCGGCGGGGGCCTTCATCAGGTGGTAGTACAGCAGCGCGGCGGTCTCGCGGCGGATGTAGAACACCTGGGTTTCCCTGGTCTGCACGTTCGGGCCGCTGCGCGTGGGCGACGGCCAGGCGTCCAGGCCCTCGTCCTCGGCCATCGTGCGGGCGCGCAGGGAGTGCCACGGGTCGCTGACGATGACGGCGGTCTTGAGGTTGCGCTCGCGGGCGGCGACGCCGAGGGCGCGGATGCTGCCCAGCGTGTCGTTGCCCTCGCCGACCTCGACGATCCGGTCCTCCGGCACCTGGTGGTCGACCAGCCAGATCTTGCCCGCCTGGCCCTCGGTGTAGTTGTCACCGGCCTGACGGCCGCCGGTCGTGACGATGTACTTGACGACACCCTGCTCGTACAGCTTGCGGGCGTGCTCCAGCCGGGCTTCGAGGACCTCGGACGGAACGCCGTTGTACTGGGCGGCGCCGAGCACGACGGCCATGTCCGCGTGCGTGCGGTCGTCGTCCCTGGCCACCTGCCACACCCGGAACGCGGTGCCGCCGACCACGAGCGCGGTGATCACCAGTCCGCCGAGCACCGTGCGCAGCAACAACCGCATGATTCTGGCGAGAGGAGTGAGGGGCACGCGTTCATAGTCCCAGAATCAGAGCCACCCGTGTTCCTCGGCCAACCGCACGGCTTCCGCCCTGGTGCGCGCGCCGGTCTTGCCGATGGCCGAGGACAGGTGGTTGCGCACCGTGCCGTCGGACAGGTGCAGGGCCTTGGCCAGGTCCGACACCGTTCCGCCGTCCTGCGCGCGGAGCAGCACGTCGCGTTCCCGCTCGGTCAGCGGACTGGATCCGCTGGCCAGGGATTCGGCCGCCAGGACGGGGTCCACGACCCGCAGACCGGCGTGGACGCGGCGGACCGCGTCGACCAGCTGCTCCGGCGGTGCGTCCTTCACCACGAAACCGGACGCGCCCGCGGCCATCGCCCTGGCCAGGTAGCCGGGGCGGCCGAACGTGGTGCAGACGATGACGCGGCAGCCGGGCACGGCCGTCCGCAGGTCCGCGGCGGCGGCCAGGCCGTCCTTGCCGGGCATCTGCACGTCGAGCAGCGCCACGTCCGCGCGGTGCAGCCGGGCCGCGTCGACGACCTCGTCGCCGGACCCCACCTGGGCGACGACCTCGATGTCCGCCTCCAGCCCCAGCATCGCGGCCAGCGCTCCGCGCACCAGCGCCTGGTCGTCGGCCACCAGCACCCGGATCACGAGACCTCCGCCCTGAGCAGGTAGCCGCCGTCGGCCAGCGGTCCGGCGGCCAGCTTCCCACCGACCTGGCCCAGCCGTTCGGCCAGACCGCTGAGACCGCTGCCGTCCGCCGTGTCCCCCGCGCCCCGGCCGTCGTCGCGCATCTCCACCCACGTGTCGCCCAGCCGCACCTCGCAGCGCGTCGCGCGGGCGTGCCGCAGCACGTTCGTCACGCCCTCGCGCACCACGTACCCGAACACCTCCTGGAGCTCCGGCCGGACGTTGTCGACCGCGTGCGGCAGGTCGGGTTCGACGCCCGCCGCGCGCAGCACGGCCCGCGCGCCCACGACCTCCGCCGACAGCGACACCTGCCGGTAGCCGGACACGGTGGCCCGGACGTCCCCCAACGCCTGCCGGGCCAGCTCCTCCACCTCGCGGATCTCCTCCTGCGCCCGCCGGACGTCTCCCGAACTCTCCAGGACGCGACGGGCGAGACCGGCCTTCACCGTGATGGTGGTGAGGCTGTGGCCCAGGATGTCGTGCAGGTCGCGCCCCAGCCGGTGGCGTTCCTCGGCCACGGCGAGGGTGGCGATCTCGTCGCGGGCCTTCCGCAGTTCGTCGTTGGCCCGCAGCATCTTGCCCATGAACAGCATCCCGAACGACACCGAGAGCAACGAGCCGAACTGGTCGAAGTCCGACCCGATCTCGCCGAACAGGTACGAGGAGACGACCAGCAGGACCAGCACCGAACCGTCGATGGCCACGGCGGGCACGACCGGAAGGATCATGGCGGTCGCCGCCATCACGTAGACCATCAGCCCGGCCGACCCGAGGCCGATCCCGAAGACCACCGCCAGACCGAGCGCGGTGAGGGCGAGGCTGGCCACCAGCCGCGTGCGGACGGGCTTGTCCACCCAGACCAGGTACGGCATCGCGAGCCACCCGAGCGAGTACCCCACCAGGCCCGCCACCAGCAGGACCCGCTGCCACAGCGGACGGTCGTCGACCGCCACGTGGTAGACGACCACCGGGATGTAGAGCCCGATGAACAGGAACCCGACGAGCAGCCAGCGCACACCGCTGTGCCGCACCCGTTCGATCACACCGCCCACGGTAGGCCTCAGACCCGTGCCGTGTCCGTCTGGAACCGCTTGGCCGCGACGAACCCGAGCCCGAGGATCCAGCAGGCGAGGACGATCACCGCGGTGCCGAGGTCCGCGCCCCCGACCAGCGGGGCCTGGCCGACCACCTTCACCCAGTACGTGGGCATGACGTGCATGATCGCGCTGAGCCAGCCCGGCGCCACCTCGGCCGGGATCCAGATGCCGCCCAGCAGGCCGAAGGCCATGGACAGCACGCCGGTGATCGCCTGCATGCCGTCGGCGGTCGCGAGCAGGCCGATGACGATGCCGATCAGCACGAACGGGAGCGTGGCCACCCACAGCCCGCCCGCCACCTCGACCCACTGGAACGCCGACATCCGGACGTCCTCGACGGCCGCGCCGAGCACCATCACCAGCAGGATGCCGGGCAGCGCGAGGACCATGCCCAGCGCGCCCTTCGTGAGCACGTAGCCGGCGCTGCTCAACGGGGTCAGCCGCAACTGCCGCTGCCAGCCGGTGCTCCGCTCGACGGCGATCCGGGCGCCCGCGGCCAGCGGCGCGGCCATCAGGCCGAACACGGCCATGTTGATCATCAGCGACGTGGTGACCGGGAGCCCGTTGGGGAACACCTGGTCCTTGGCGCCGTAGAGGTTGACGAACAGCATGAACATCACCGACGGCATGACGACGGTGAACAGCAGGTAGCGGGTGTTGCGGGCGGCGCGGCGGACCTCCAGCGCCAGGAACTTGGCGTTCATCGGGTCCCCTCCGGTGCGGTCAGCGCGAGAAAAGCGTCCTCCAGGCCGACGGCGTTGATCTCCACGTCGTGGGCGGCGGGCCAGCGGTCGAGCAGGGCCCGCAGGGCGGCGTCGGAGTCGGCGCACGCCAGTTCGACAGCATCGCCGCGGACCTCGACGGCCCGGACGCCGGGCAGGGCTTCGAGCACGGCGGCCGACGCCCCCGGAACGACGGCGCGCAGCGTGCGGCCGGACACGGTCGCCCGCACCTCGGCCACGGAGCCGTCCGCGACGACCCGGCCGGAGCGCATCAGCACGACCCGGTCGGCGAACTCCTGCGCCTCCTCCAGGTAGTGCGTGGCGAACAGGACCGTGCGCCCGGAGTCGGTGTACTCGCGCATCCCCCGCCAGAACTGGCGGCGCGTCTCCACGTCCATCGCGACCGTCGGCTCGTCCAGCACGAGCAGGTCCGGGTCGCAGACCAGCGCCAGCGCGAAGCGCACCCGCTGCTTCTGGCCGCCGGACAGCTTGGTGCAAGACCGGGTCGCCAGGTCGGCGATGTCCGCTCGGGCCAGCGCCTCGGCGACCGGCAGCGGTGCGCGGTGCAGCGCGGCGACCAGCCCGACGGTCTCGGCGACGGTCGCGTCGTCGAGCAGCGAGCCGTTCTGCAGCATGGCGCCGACGGTGCCGCTGACGACGGCCTCGCGCGGCGTCTGGCCGAACACGGAGACCTCGCCCCGGTCCGGCGCGGTGAGGCCGAGCAGCACGTCGACGGTGGTGGACTTGCCCGCGCCGTTGGGCCCGAGCAGTGCGACGACCTCGCCCGGTGCGATGACCAGGTCGACGCCGTCGACCGCGTGGACGTCGCCGTAGCTCTTGTGCAGCCCGGCGAGCGTGACCGCGGTGCGGAATGCGGTTGTTCTCGTCATAGGACGATCGTGGCGGTGCGCGCCGGTCCGCCGAGGGGCCGAGCGTCACGACCTCGCCGTGACAGGTGTCATGGCCGGCAGGATCGCCGCCATGCCCGCATCAGAACCCACCATCCTGGCCACGTCCGGCGGCTACCGCGCCGGCCACCGCACCGATCTCGAATTCGGCAGGCTGCTGCACTTCGCCGTCGAGCTGTCCGGGGTGGACGGACGACGACCGTCCGTCTGCCACGTCGGGACCGCGGGCGGCGACCAGCGCGCGGGCAACGCCAGGGTGTCCGAGGCCGGACGGCTCGTCGGCTGGGACGTCTCGCACCTGAACCTGTTCACCATGCCGCCGACCGACGACCTCCGGAGCTTCGTGCTCTCCCACGACGTGGTGTGGGTGGGCGGTGGCTCGGTGGCGAACCTGCTCGCCGTGTGGCGGGTCCACGGGCTCGGCGAGGTGATGCGCGAGGCGTGGCAGGCCGGGGTCGTGCTCAGCGGCGTGTCCGCCGGGTCCATCTGCTGGCACGTGGGTGGCACGACCGACTCGTTCGGACCGGAGCTGAGGGTCGTGACCAACGGCCTCGCGCTGCTCCCCTACGGCAACGGTGTGCACTACGACTCCGAGAAGACCCGGCGGCCCGCCGTGCACGCCGCCGTGGCGTCCGGCGAACTGCCGCTCACGTACTGCACCGACGACGGCGCCGGATTGCTCTACCGGGGTACCGAACTGGTCCAAGTGGTGTCCGAAATCTCCCGCGGTGGCGGTTACGTAGTGCAACGGGATGAGTCTTCAGGAACCGCACAGGAGGAAAAGCTCGACATCACGAGGCTGTAGAGCGTTCAGTTACTAACTGTGGGTGAACGCGTGCGACGGGTCGGGCTCTACGGGGTGATCGCCTTCATGGTGGCGATCGCCTCTTCCGCATTCCTCGCGAACGGCACGGATTCGCCCGACGTGACGGCCCCGGAGGCAGCCGCCGCGGCGCCGTCCACAGCCGACGCGGCCCCGGACGCCAGGGCCTACGCGGCCCCGCCCGCGGCCGGCACGACGACCGCCCCGCCCGCGCCCCAGGTCGACTTCGGTGCCGGGCTGGCGTCGGCGGAGGAGGCCGCGGGCGACTCCGTGGACATGGGCGTCGCGATCATGGACCTGCGGACCGGCGCACTGGTCGGCAGCGGCGGCGACAAGCCGTACTACTCGGCGTCCCTGAGCAAGCTGCTGCTCGTGGTCGACGTGCTCGACCGGCGCGCCGCGGGCGATCTGGACCTGTCCGACGAGGACCTGGACCTCATCGACCGCGCGCTGAGCTACAGCGACGACGGCGCGATGGACGTGATGTGGACCAGGTTCGACGGGATGGACGCGATCGACCGGGTCGCCCAGCGGGTCGGGATGACCGGCACGCACGCGCCCGACGACCCGTCCCAGTGGGGCGAGGTCGTCGTGACCGCCGACGACATGGTCCGGCTCTACCAGTACGTCCTCGGCGGCAAGATGGCCGAGGCCGACCGCGACCTGGTCGTCGACGCGCTGGACGGGGCCCAGCAGGAGGCGGCCGACGGGTTCGACCAGTTCTTCGGCCTGCTCGACGGGAACGCGCGCGGCAGCCGTGCCGCGTACGCCAAGCAGGGCTGGATGTACTACCTGCCGGACGACGTCTACCTGCACAGCGCGGGCGTCGTCGACGGCCGTTACGCGGTCGCCGTGCTGACCGTCCAAACGGGAGTGTCCACGGACGACGCCAAGTCGCGGGTCGCGGCCATCGTCAGCGCCGCCCTCACCCCGTTGCCCGCCACCTAGCCGCAACCCGTTCCAGGACAGGAAAAAAGGCCACCCCGCCGCCGAGGTGGCCTTCTTCCTACCGCGTACTGCTACGCGGGAGCATCTACTCCTTGCAGGTCTTGCCCTTGTTGACGCAGTTGACGAGGCGGTTCATGATCTTCTGCGACATGACGTTCGCGAAGTCGTCGTGGTCGCTGACCGGGTTGTGGTCCTCGTTCGGGAACGAGTCGACCTTGTACTGGCCCTTCACCTGGATGTCCCTCGGGATGTCGTAGGTGAGGGTGGTGCGCAGCTGCGGCACGGCCTTGAAGCCCTCGGGGCACTTGCCGCTCGCCGCGTCCGGGAACACGATGTGCGTGCGGTGGTTGGCGGAGTCCGTGTTCTTGCCGTCCCAGCAGCTCGGGAAGTCGTGGATCCGCTTGACCTTCTTGCCCTCGGGGCAGATCACGTACTTGGCCAGCTGTACCTTGTCCTCGAAGCCCTCGCAGGTCCACGAGTCGCGGGTGTTCTTGGTGCCGTTGATGGACACCTTCGCGTCGCCGTAGAGGATGCGGAGGAACTTGGGCATCGCGGTGACCTTGCCGACCGCGCTGCCGCGGAAGGTCAGCTCCGCCTTGAGCGGCTGCTGGATCTCGCCGTCGTTGCCGGGGAGCTCGTTGTTCTCGTCGGGCACGTTGCCGGGGTCGGCCTCGACCGGCGGCTTGTCGCCGTTCTCGGAACCGTCACCGATGGGCGAGGGCTGGCCCGGGGGCTTCACCGAGCAGCGCGAGAGGGCGCCGAAGTCGATCGGCTGGCGGCCGGGGCGGCCCAGCGCGAGGGTCATCCGGTCGAGGATAGCCTTCCGCTTCTCCAGCAACGGGTTCACGACCTGGGCGTCGACGGCGTTGGCGTCCACGGCGGCCGGGAGCTTCGCCTCCGCCTCCTCGGTCACCTTGTCGACCTCTTCGAGGGCCTGGTCTACGTCGGCCTGGGCCTCTTCGGGCACCTCGTCGAGCTTGCTGGCGACGTCGGGGCAGACCAGCTGCGGGCGGCCCTTCTTCTTGACGTTGGCGTCGGCGGCGGCCTGCTGGTCCTGCGCCTGCGCGGCGGCGGCGTCGACCTCGTTCTCCTCCTCGTCCGCGGTGTCGATGCGGATGACGGGCCAGAAGTACGTCGACTTGTCACCGTTCTTGCAGGTGGTCCCGGCGGCCTGGAGGCTCTCGTTGGTCGAGTTCGCGTTCGTCGACAGGTTGCCGACGTAGTCGTGGAGGTGCTCGGCACCGTTCTCGACACCCGGCGCGGCGATGAAGTTGTCGCCGTTGAAGTGCTTGTTGTCGTTGACGCCGCAGTCGACGGTGAAGGTGCCCCGCGACGCGTTGCCCTGCTTCTTCACCTGCTTGACGTTCGGCTGCACCGTCGTGATGTCGACGAAGTTGGAGATGTCCACACCGTCAGCGGAAGCCTGGTCGTCACTGGTGGTCGTCACCACGACCACGGCCCCAGCCGCGATCGCCACGGCAGCGCCGATCGAGGCGATCTTCGTTCTGCTGGAGATTTGGTGTCGCCCACCGGTCCGGGTCATTCGATGCTCACCTCTGTCGTCGGGTTGCTTCCGAAGCGGCGTTTGAGGCCGACTCACTGGGGCATACGCACGGTCGACGTGAGCACCCTCAAACGTACTCGGCCCGTTATCAATCCGTTACATCAACACCACTGGTGACAGAGGTCTTAAATCTCACCCAGCGCATACCCGAAGCCACATCGGCGGCCTAACAGACCCCCACGGGGCGTTGCGACACCACCTGTGAGATATCTTCCCGCCATGCCCAGTGATCTTCAGGAACCCCAGGAGCAGCTGCGCCGCATCGGCGGACTCGTCCGCGACTCGCGCAAGCACCGAGGTTGGACCCAGTCGCAGCTCGCCGAGGCGCTCGGCACGAGCCAGAGCGCGATCAACCGGATCGAACAGGGCAACCAGAACCTGACCGTCGAGATGCTCACCAGGATCAGCGAGGCGCTCGACTCCGAGATCGTGTCGCTCGGCCGTTCCGGCCCGGTGCACCTGCGCGTCGAGGGCGGCCACCGGCTGTCCGGCGAGATCAACGTGAAGACGAGCAAGAACGCCGGTGTGGCGCTGCTGTGCGCGTCCCTGCTCAACGAGGGCCGCACGATCCTGCGCAAGGTCGCCCGCATCGAGGAGGTCAACCGGATCCTGGAGGTGCTCGCGAGCATCGGCGTCCGCACCCGGTGGCTCAACGAGGACAACGACCTGGAGGTCGTCCCGCCCGCCCGGCTCGACCTGGCGAACATGGACGTCGAGGCCGCGCGCCGCACGCGCAGCATCATCATGTTCCTCGGCCCGCTGATGCACCACGAGACCGCGTTCGAACTCCCCTACGCGGGCGGCTGCGCGCTGGGTGAACGCACGGTCGAACCGCACATGACCGCCTTGCGCCCCTTCGGTTTGCAGGTCAAGGCCACCGCGGGCAGCTACCACGCCGAGGTCGGCGACACCACCGGCCCGCACCGCCCGATCGTGCTGACCGAACGCGGCGACACCGTGACCGAGAACGCGCTCATGGCCGCCGCGCGCCGCGACGGCACCACCCTGATCCGCAACGCCAGCCCCAACTACATGGTCCAGGACCTGTGCTTCTTCCTGGTGGAACTGGGAGTTCGGATCGACGGCATCGGCACGACGACGCTGACGGTGCACGGCGTGCCGAAGCTGCGCAAGGACGTGGACTACTCGCCGTCCGAGGACCCGATCGAGGCCATGAGCCTGGTGACCGCCGCGATCGTGACGTCGTCGGAGATCACCGTCCGCCGCGTGCCGATCGAGTTCATGGAGATCGAACTCGCGCTGCTGGAGGAGATGGGCCTGGACTACGACCGGGGCGACGAGTACCCGGCGGCGAACGGGCGGACGCGGCTGGTCGACCTGGTGGTGCGGCCGTCCGCGCTGCACGCGCCGGTCGACAAGATCCACCCGATGCCGTTCCCCGGTCTGAACATCGACAACCTGCCGTTCTTCGCGCTCATCGCGGCGGTCGCGCAGGGGTCGACGCTGATCCACGACTGGGTCTACGAGAACCGGGCGCTGTACTTCACCGAGCTGACGAAGCTGGGCGCGAAGGTGACGCTGATGGACCCGCACCGCGTGTACGTGGAGGGTCCGACGCACTGGTCGGGCGCCGAGGTGATCTGCCCGCCCGCGCTGCGGCCCGCCGTGGTCGTGCTGCTGGCGATGCTGGCCGCGAAGGGCTCTTCGGTGCTGCGCAACGTCTACGTGATCAACCGCGGCTACGAGCAGCTGGCCGAGCGGCTGAACCTGCTGGGCGCGCGGATCCACACGTTCCGCGACAACTGACGAACGGGGGGGGCGGTGCACTCGCACCGCCCCCTCGCCGAACGTCAGCAGCCCACCAGGCGGGCGGCCAGGTAGCCCTCCAACTGGTCCATGGCAACGCGTTCCTGCGACATCGTGTCCCGCTCGCGCACCGTGACGGCGTGGTCGGTCAGGGTGTCGAAGTCGACCGTCACGCAGAACGGCGTGCCGATCTCGTCCTGCCGCCGGTAGCGGCGGCCGATCGCGCCCGCGTCGTCGAAGTCCACGTTCCAGTTGCGCCGCAACGCCGACGCGAGGTCGCGCGCCTTCGGCGACAGGTCCGCGTTGCGGGACAGGGGGAGCACGGCCGCCTTGATCGGGGCGAGCCTCCGGTCGAGCTTCAGCACGACCCGGCGGTCCACACCGCCCTTGGCGTTCGGGGCCTCGTCCTCGTGGTAGGCCTCCAGCAGGAACGCCATCATCGGCCTGCCGACACCCGCGGCGGGCTCGATCACGAACGGCCGGTAGCGCGAGTTCGTGGCCTGGTCGAAGTACGACAGGTCCACGCCCGAGTGGTTGGAGTGGGTGTTGAGGTCGAAGTCGCCGCGGTTCGCGATGCCCTCCAGCTCACCCCACTCCTGGCCGCCGAAGCGGAAGCGGTACTCGATGTCCACCGTCCGCTTGGAGTAGTGCGACAGCTTCTCCTTCGGGTGCTCGTACTGCCGCAGGTTCTCCTTGGCCAGCCCCAGGTCCGTGTACCAGCGGGCGCGCTCGTCGATCCAGTACTGGTGCCACTCCTCGTCCGTGCCGGGCTCGACGAAGAACTCCATCTCCATCTGCTCGAACTCGCGGGTGCGGAAGATGAAGTTGCCGGGCGTGATCTCGTTGCGGAACGACTTGCCGATCTGGCCGATGCCGAACGGCGGCTTCTTGCGGGACGTGGTCTGCACGTTGAGGAAGTTCGTGAAGATGCCCTGCGCGGTCTCGGGCCGCAGGTAGTGCAGGCCCTCGTCGGTCTCGATCGGGCCGAGGTGGGTCTTGAGCAGGCCGTTGAACATCTTCGGCTCGGTGTACTCGCCGCGCGTGCCGCAGTTCGGGCACGGCACGTCGGCGAGACCGCCTTCGGCCTTGCTCGAACGTTCCGCGTACTCCTCGACGAGGGTGTCGGCGCGGTAGCGCTTGTGGCAGGAGTTGCACTCCACCAACGGGTCCACGAACGCCTCGATGTGGCCGGACGCGGCCCACACCTCGCGCGGCAGGATCACCGACGAGTCCAGGCCCACCACGTCGTCGCGGCCCTGCACCATGAACTTCCACCACTGGCGCTTGATGTTGTCCTTGAGCTCGACGCCGAGCGGGCCGTAGTCCCACGCCGACCTGGTGCCGCCGTAGATCTCACCGCACGGGTAGACGAAGCCACGGCGCTTGCACAGGCTGACGACGGTCTCGATGCGATCGGCTGGCACGGGTACTCCCCAGGAGGGCTGGTTGAAGGGAAAGGGTCAAGCGTAACGCGCCGGTGCGCACCTCCAATGGGCGACCGGGGGCCGTCTGTGCTTACCCTGCGGAGATGGCGGACGAGTTGCGCGAGATGTGGGACTTCGCCGATCTGTCGGCGACCGAGGAGAGGTTCCGCGCCAGGCTGGCGGAACCGATCACCGACGGCGGGCGGGCCGAGGTGCTGACCCAGCTCGCCCGCGTCGAGGGCCTGCGCGGCGACTTCGCCGTGGGCCACCAGATGCTGGCCGACGCCGAGGCGCTGGCCACACCGGACTCGCCCGGTCGCGTCCGCGTCCTGCTGGAACGCGGCAGGCTGCTGCGCTCCTCCGGAGCCGCACCGGAGTCGCTCCCCCTGTTCACCGCCGCGTTCGTGCTGGCAAGCCACCGCGGTGACGAGTACCTGGCCGTCGACGCGGCCCACATGGCCGCGCTGGTCGACAGCACCGAGGAGTGGACCCAGCGCGGGGTCGAACTGGCGCGGAAGTCCGCCGACCCGCAGGTGCGGGGGTGGGTCGGGGCCCTGATGAACAACCTCGGCTGGGCGCACTTCGAGGCGGGCAGGTTCGAGGAGGCGCTGGCCGCGTTCCAGCAGGGGCTGCTCGCGCGCGAGCAGAGCGTCGGCGACCCGCACCAGGTGGAGATCGCGCGGTACGCCGTGGCCAAGACCCTCCGCCACCTGGGCAGACCGGCGGAAGCCGCCGAGCTGATGGGCCGGGCCGTGGCGTGGACGCGCGAGTCCGGCGTGCCCGACGGGTGGTTCCACGAGGAGCTGGCCGAGGACTACGCGGCGATGGGCCGACTGCCCGAAGCCGCCCAGCAGGCGGCACTGGCGCTGGGACTGCTCGACGCGAACCAGGCCCCGGACCGGGTGAGCCGCCTGCGGACCTTGGCGGCGTTCCGCCCGACCGCCGGTCAGCCCAACGCCCCGCTGGTCCGCGACTCGT
>DATMCA010001167.1:0-3780 GCA_035559015.1 Umezawaea sp.
ACCTGGACGCCGACCGGGACCATGCACCACCCCCGCGGAGGGCACTCGGCGACCGCGCTGACGGCCACGACGGTCCTGGTCGCAGGAGGCCGGGCACCCGGCGCGACCGGCGACGGGTTCGACCCGTTCGCCCGCGCCACCGCCGAGGTGTACGACCTCGCCACCCAGGCGTGGCAGGAGACGGCTCCGATGCCCGCCGGGCGGGCGTTCCACCGCTCGGTCTCGCTGGGGGCCGGCAAGGTGCTGGTGATCGGCGGCGCCGACCACGTCGACAACGAGACCGGCTACCGGGGCGCGCTCCAGTTCGCGGCGGGCGCGTGGACGTCGTTCGCGGGTCTGGACGAGGGCCGCTGGGCGTTCGCCGCGGCGTCGTCCGGCACGACCGCGCTCGTCGTCGGCGGTGTCGCCCGCACCGGGCTGGCGGCCGCCGGCACACCGGTCGAGCTAACCGCCACGGCCGAGCGGAGCGGCACGTGACCGACGGCGCCTACTCCTTCCTGCCCTGGCTGCGGACCGGGCTCACCACAAGGATCACCGGCGCGCCGGGAGCGGGCAGGGCGACCATCCCGGTCGAGCTGGAGCTGACCGGTGACGCGCTCGCGCCCGGTGGCACCGCGCCGCACAAGTCGGTCGTGCGACCGGTTCAGCTGTACGGGCCGGGAGACGTCATCGGGATCGACCCGAGGGTGATCTCCCGGATGGAGCCGCCGCCGTTCGCCACCAACTTCGAGCCGAACTACCTGGCGCACGTCGAGTTCTACGAGGAGGACTTCGCCTGGCGCTACAGCCCGGCCGCGCCCGCCGCCACCGGGCGGCTCACCCCGTGGCTCGCGCTGGTCGTGCTCGCCGCCGCGGGGAAGGACGGCCCCGCCGAGTTCGAGGACGGCGAGGCCGCCACCGGGCCGTTGCCGTTCATCACGGTCACGGCACCGCAAGCCCTTCAGCCGCCGGGAGAACTGGGGGCGTTCGCGCACGTCCACGTCAACGGTGCGCTCGACGACGACCTGGTCGTCGACGACAGCACCGGCCTGGGCACCGCGTTGTCGAACCTCGCCGCGGTGCTCAGGGACGCGCCGGACAACGCCTGCTCCCGCGTCCTGTGCCCCCGGCACCTGAAGCCCAGCACCAGGTACCACGCGTTCCTGGTGCCCGCGTTCGAGACCGGCAGGCGGGCCGGGCTCGGCATCGAGCCGGGGGAGATCCCGGCGACGACGCCGAGCTGGGGTGTGCCGGGAGCGCCCGCGTCCGGTCGGTTGCCGTACTACCACCGCTGGGAGTTCGCCACGAGCCCGGCGGGCGACTTCGAGTTCCTGGTGCGGTTGCTGAAACCCGTGGAGGCCAAGGAGCCGGTCGGCCTGCGGGACGTGGACGCGCACCGGTCGCCCGGCTTCGGGCTGCCGGGTCTCACCACACCGACCGAGCCGAGCGGCGTGCTGCGGCTCGGCGGCGCGTTGCGGCTGCCCGACTCGGACGACGTCATCGACCTGCACGAGAACTGGGACAACTACTACGGGCGGCAGAAGCCGAGTGACCCGCCCGCTCCGCCGTACCCGAACCAGTGGCAGCGGGCGCTGGCCGGGTTGATCAACCTCGCCGAGGCCTACCAGCACCGGTCGGCCGAGGCCGCGAACACCGCGTTGGCGGGCCAGATCCCCGACCTGGCCGACGAGGTCGACCCGGTGATCACGCCGCCGCTCTACGGGCGCTGGCACGCGCTCACCCCGAAGCTGCTGGCCGAACCGGACGGCACGCCGCTGCCGGACGCCGAGGTCCGCAACTGGGTGCACCGCCTCAACCTCGACCCGCGCTACCGGATCGCCGCGCACTTCGGCACGAAGGTTATCCAGGCGCGGCAGGAGGAACTGATGGCCGCAGCCTGGGAGCAGCTCGGCGAGGCGCGGCGCGCGAACGCGTGGATCCGGGCCGCGCAGCTGGCGCGGGAGGTCGGGAACGTCCTGCACGGCAAGCACATCGCGGAGCAGACCGGGGTGGTCGGCGCCGCCGACGTGCCGCTGCCGAACGGCAGGGCGCTGACGATCACCGCGCCCGCCCACCCGAAGGTGCTCGACCGCGCGGGCCCCACCGCGGCGGCGGCCGAGCCGGGCGAGGTGGTCGCCGTCGGGTACAAGGTGTCGCGGAGCCGGGTGGCGACGGCCCCTCTGTCGCCGACCATGCGCCGGATCACGCGACCGGGCAGCAGGCTGATGAAGCGGCTCGACACGTCGTTGGACACGCTCGTGGCGCGGATCGACGAGCAGGAGGTCTCCGCCGCTCCGTCGTTGGACCCGCCGCCCGGCCTCGTCACGCTCGCGCGGTCGGCCCGACGGGCGCCCGCCGCCGAGTCGGGCCTCCGCGCGGTCGACGAGCGGCTCCGGCTGAACGTCCGCGACACCACCGCCGCGGTGGTGACCGGTCTCGACGCGAACACGACGATCGTGGACGACATCGTCGCGGCGGTGAACCTCCCGGCGCGGCTGGCGCCGAAGGACGGCGAGCTGACCGAGGTGATGGCGTACCCGAGGTTCGACACGCCGATGTACACCGAGCTGCTGAGGATGTCGACGGACACGTTCGTTCCCAACCTCGGGCTGCTCCCGCCGAACTCGATCACCCTGCTGGAGAACGACCGCCGCTTCATCGAGTCCTACCTCGTCGGCCTCAACCACGAGATGGCCCGCGAACTGCTCTGGCGCGAGTACCCGACCGACCAGCGCGGCACGCCGTTCCGCCAGTTCTGGGACCCGCGCACGGCACCGGCGCGACCGAACGAGTCCGCTGCGGCGCGCCGCGAGCGGCTCTACGACATCCCGCCGGTGCACGAGTGGGGCACCGGCGCCCTCCTCGGCGAGAACCCCAACCCCAGGCCGGTTCCCGGCAGTCCGCCGCGCGAGAGCGGCCTCGTGCTGGTGATCCGCGGCGAGCTGCTGCGGAAGTACCCGACCGCGGCGATCTACGCGCACAGGGCCGAGTGGCCGAAGAGGAAGGACCCGCCCGGCGGCCCGGACAAGAGCGGTGAGCGGGTGCTGGCGGAGCTGCCGGTGGGGGTGGACCCGCCGAGGAACCTGGTCCGGCTGCCGATCTACGAGGCCAAGGCCGATCCGGACATCTACCTGCTGGGCTTCGACCTCGGCGCGGACGAGGCGCGCGGCGGGGGTGGCGACCTGGGCTGGTTCTTCGTCCTGAAGGAACGGCCGGGCGACCCGAGGTTCGGGCTCGACGACGACCAGCCGGGTGGGCCTGCGCCGGTCGAGGTGTGGAACGACCTCTCCTGGGGCCGGGTCGACCCGGCCGGGAGCGGCTTCATCCGGTTCGACGGCGCCGTCAGCGTCCCGCTCGCGGACTTCGACGGCGACGAGGACGACCAGGAGAAGGAACGACAACGCCTCGACGACCAGAAGGTCACACCGTGGCAGCCGGACATCAGTGCCGCCGACGCCGCCTACATCCTCTTCCAGGCTCCGGTCCTGGTGGCCGTGCACGCGCAGGAGATGTTGCCCGATGCCGCTCAGCCATGACTTCCCGGTGCTGCTGGGCCCGGTCCGCGTCGAGACCCGCTTCACCCAGTCCGAGCTGCTGATCCGGGTGTTCCCCGACGAGTGGTCGGTGACCAAGCTGGAGCCGCGGCCGACCAGGGCGGAACTGACCGCGTTGGACGCCTACTGGGCCGCGCTGTGGGCCTCGGGCGGCTCGGCGGTGGGGGAGGAGCAGGCCTGGCACGAGCTGGTCGCGCGGATCCCGGCCGGGCGGGCCGCCTGGCTGTTGCGGAACCGGCAGCCCGCC
>DATMCA010001168.1:0-4754 GCA_035559015.1 Umezawaea sp.
CGGTGAACGTGAGGGTGCCGCCGTTGCCGAGGTAGCCGACCTTGCTGCCGCCGGAACACCCGCCGCACGCGCTGATGACGACGCCTCCCGCGAGCGTGTTGCCGGGGGCCTCGGCCTCGTAGCCCGGCGCGCCGGCGCCGACGGTCAGCCCGCCGAGGTCGAGCCATCCGTCGGCGTTCTGGCCCGCGTTGGCGAAGCGCAGCTTCTTGGCGTTGGCGTTGATCGTCTCCAGGGGGTTCCTGACCTTCAGGACGAGCCGGTAGTCGCCGGTGTTCAGACCGGACAGGTCCACCGGGGCGTCGAAGTACCGGGGGTGGCCGAAGTCCCGGTAGGTGGGGTCGGCGCCGACCTGCCAGTCGGGGAAGGCTCGGATGCGGGTGGGCATCACCTGCCGCAGGTCCCAGGAGGTGTCCCACGTCCTGACCACCGTGCCCGCCGGGCCCTTCAAGCCGAGGCTGACGGTCCAGGGGTAGTAGAACGGGGCGACGCCGGTGTTGTCGATCTGCACGCCCACCCTGGTGGTGCCCTGCGCGGTGCCGTGGAAGTAGGCGTTGCGGACGGTGAGGTTGTAGCCCATCAACCGGACGGCGGCGGCCACCTTGGGGTCGCCGGCGGAGTAGTCCAGGCTGCGTTCGTTGATCTTCCACGTGGTGTGCTCAAGCTCGATGCACGCCTTCATGTTGTCCACGGCGCCGGAGCCCCCCGGCCAGTCGGCGAACGCGGTCGCCTGGATCTCGGGGCGCACCTCACCGCCCATGGAGGCCGTGGTCCACCGGTTCTCCACGCCGTGTTCCAGGGCTTTCTGCAACTGGGCCCAGGGAGCACCGCCCATGGACATCGGCAGCGTCACGCCCTGGCCGGATTCGCGGTAGCAGAAGGAGTCGTCGTGGTAGCCGATGGACGACAGGCCGTCGGCGGCACCGCCCGCCAGGTCCGCGTAGCGCAGTTCGAGCCTGGTGCGGGTGAAGGCCCGGTGGTAGGCGTTGACGATCGCGGCGGCGTTGGCGTTGGTGGGCATGTAGTTGGGGTAGGTGTCGCCCGACGTGTCGGTGTCGTAGGGCCAGGTGTGCCACTCGCCCCACAGGCCGATGAGGCCGAGGTGGATGTAGCCGAGCCGGGGGTCGCCGTCGTAGCGCGCGGCGAAGGCGGCGATGAAGTCCTTGAGCCCGCCCAGCAGGTAGGGGTTGTCGTAGTCGGGGCTGGTGACGTCCCAGTAGGCGTTGTACCGCGTGGCGACGTGCCCGTTGAAGCACGGGGGGATGCCGTTGGCGGGATGGCTGCCGGTGCCACCGGGGTACTCCAGGTAGAAGCGGATCGCCGCGTGGTTGCCGGACGCCGCGATGGCGTTGAGCGCGTTGTCCACGGCGCCCCAGTCGTAGCCGGAGCAGGTGGTCGCGTTCGTCATGACCTCGGACAGGGCGAAGTAGGCCCAGGTCAGCGAGAGCGGGTAGCCGGCGTTCGGGTCGACGCCCGGTTGGTAGAAGCGGGCGAACCCCTTGAGCGGGTTGTCCAGCGGTGCGTCGGCGGTCGCCAGGGCGTGGACGGGCAGGCTCGGATCCGGGGCCGGGCCGGGCGCCGGGCGGTCCGGAACACCCTGTGCGGACACGTCCGCGGCGCGGGTGAGTCCGGGCTGTGCCAAGGGCAGCAGGGCGACAGCCGCGGCGCACAGCGCGGCCAGCAGCCTCCTGCGTCCGGGGGTGGCTGAGGGCATGGCTCGACCTCCGTGGGGGTGAGGGAGTTGCCGACTCGAAATAGTTACGCTTCAGGATTGACAAAGTTCCACTATTCCTCATCAATATGTAGCAACGGTGCCCCACTGGCAAGAGGTGTGGCGCGGAGGTCCCGATGCGGAGGCGTGTTCATGGGCGCCAGCAAGGCTCCTGCAACGCCGCGGCGACGCGACGACCGCAGAGTGGCGTGGCTGTTCCTGGCCCCGGCGCTGGTGGGCTTCGCGCTGTTCTACCTCTACCCGACCGGCCTGGGGCTCTACTACTCGCTCACCGACTACGGCATGTTGACCGCGCCGAACTTCATCGGCGCGGAGAACTACCGCGACCTGGTCGAGGACGACAAGTTCTGGAACGCGCTGGAGGTCACCGGCTACTACGTCGTGCTCAACATCGTCTCGCAGACCGTGCTGGCCCTCGTCCTGGCCACGTTGATGCACCGCCTGACCCAGTCGGTGGTGGTGCGCGCGATGCTGCTGGTGCCGTGGCTGGTCCCCAACGTCACCGTGGGCCTGCTGTGGATGTGGATGCTCGACGCCAACCTCGGCTTCGTCAACCACGTCCTGGGCGCGTTCGGGTTGCGCCCCACCGGCTTCCTCACCTCCCCGACGTGGGCCATGCCCACCGTCGCGGGCATCAACAGCTGGGCCTACGCGGGCTACACGGCCCTGCTGCTCTACGCGGGCATGCTGCAAATCCCCCGGCACCTCTACGAAAGCGCCGCGCTGGACGGCGCGGGTGAGTGGCGGGTGTTCACCCGCATCACCCTCCCGCTGCTGCGGCCGATCCTGGCCCTGGTGCTGGTGGTCTCCCTGATCGGCTCGTTCCAGATCTTCGACACCATCGCCGTGACCACCAAGGGCGGACCGGTCGGTGCCACCAGGGTCATCTACTTCTACATCTACGAACAGGCGTTCACGAACTTCCGCATGGGTTACGCCTCCGCCATCGCCGTGGTGCTCGCCGTGGTGCTGGGGGTGCTGACCGCCGTGCAGATGCGGCTGCTGCGCGCCTCCCGGTCGGACCTGGCATGAGGAGGGCACCCGTGACGCGCACCCGGATCCCGCTGGGCAGGACGGCCGCCTGGGCGTTGGTGGCCGTGGCCGTGGTGGCGACGATCTTCCCGTTCTACTGGATGGTGCGCACCGCGCTCACGCCCGCGGCCGACGTGTACTCGGACGCCACGAGCCTCCTGCCGGAGCACCCCACGATGATCAATTTCCTGCGGGTGCTCGGGCTGACGAGCCAGCAGGAGTCGCGGGCGGCAGGCGGTTCCGGGGCCAAGGTTGACTTCCTGCGCTACCTGCTCAACTCCTTCGTCTACTGCGGACTCATCACCGTCCTGCAGACGCTGTTCTGCGCGATGGCGGGCTACGCCTTCGCGCGGCTCCGCTTCCCCGGCCGGGACCTGGTCTTCGGGGTGCTGATCGCCGCGCTCATGGTGCCGCCGATCTTCACCCTGCTGCCGAACTTCGTGCTGGTGAAGAACCTCGGCTGGCTGAACACCTTCGCGGGCATGGTCGCCCCGAGCGTGCTCATGACCCCGTTCGCGGTGTTCTTCCTGCGCCAGTTCTTCCTGTCGATCCCCCAGGAGGTCGAGGAAGCGGCCACGTTGGACGGTGTGGGCGGCTGGGGCATGTTCTGGCGAGTCGTGCTGCCGATGAGCCGCGGCCCGTTGCTCACCATCGGGCTGACCACCGCGGTGTGGTCCTGGAAGGACTTCCTGTGGCCGCTGCTGACCGGCCGCGCGGAGGAGACCAGGGTGCTGACCGTCGCGCTCGGCATCTTCCAGCAGCAGTCCCCCAACGCCCAGCCCGACTGGACCGGGCTGATGGCCGGCTCGACCCTGACCGTGCTGCCCGTGCTCGTGCTGCTGATCTTCCTCGGCCGCCGCCTGGTCGAGTCCCTGAACTTCACCGGCATCAAGTGATCCGACCCGATCCGAGAGGCGAACCACCATGCGATCCACCCGCCGGCGCGCCGGCACCCTCCTGCTGTGCCTGACCCTCACCGGCCCCCTGGCCGCCTGCACGGGCTCCGACAGCGGCGCCGACGGCGCGACGACGTTGGACTACTGGCTGTGGGACGACAAGCAGCTGCCCGCCTACCAGGACTGCGCCGACGCCTTCCACGCCGCCAACCCGGACGTCACCGTCAAGATCACCCAGACGGCGTGGGCCCAGTACTGGCAGAACCTCACCACCCAGCTCGCCTCGGGCGACGCCCCCGACGTGTGGACCAACCAGAGTTCGTACTACCCGCAGTTCGCCACCACGAACCAACTCCTGGACGTGGCGCCCTTCGTCCAGCGCGACCAGCTCGACCTGACGGCCTACCAACCGGGCCTCAGCGACGTGTGGGTCAAGGACGGCAAGCGCTACGGGCTGCCCAAGGACTGGGACACCATGGCGCTGGTGGTCAACTCCGACATGCTCGGCAAGCAGGGCGTGGACCCCGCACAGCTGGAGGACCTCACCTGGAACCCGGCCGACGGCGGCACGTTCGAGCAGGTGATCGCCAAGGCCACCCTCGACGACAAGGGCCGCAACGGCCTCGACCCCGCCTTCGACAAGAACGCCGTCCAGGTCTACGGGTTCCTGCCCGAGTGGGCCGACGGCTCCAACGGGCAGAACGGCTGGGGCGTCTTCGCCGCGGCCAACGGGTTCACCTACCTCGACCAGAACCCCTGGGGCACCCACTACAACTACGACGACCCCAAGCTCGCCGAGACCATCACCTGGTTCAAGCGACTCATCGACAAGGGGTACGCGCCCCGCTTCGACCAGCAGTCCACCGTCGCCAACTCCGAGCTGCTCATCGCGGGCAAGGGCGCGATGACAGTCGCCGGCTCGTGGACCATCCTCACCTTCACCGACCCGAGGGTGAAGCAGAAGCTCGCCTTCACGCCCCTGCCCACCGGGCCCTCGGGACGGCGGAGCCCCATCAACGGCCTGTCGGACGCCATCTGGACCGGCAGCGAACATCCCGAGCAGGCCTGGAAGTGGGTCAGGTTCCTCGCCTCGGCGG
>DATMCA010001169.1:0-4005 GCA_035559015.1 Umezawaea sp.
GGGCGTCGTCCGGATCACCCTCCCGAACGACGCGAAGACCTCGATGGGCGTCGGCGTCGGCGCGAGCGTGGCGGAATTGAAAGCGCGGTACCCCAAAGCCGTCGAACACGACTTCGGATTCACCGTCACCGCGAACGGCACGCCCGCGTGGATTTACGTGTTCCTCGTCGAGTCCGATTCGGTGGCCAGGATAAGAATGCAGCTCGACACGCAGGAATGTTCTCTCGCCTGACGGGCAACCGGTTCACCCCCTCGTGCGTGTACTGGACGTCAATCACCGCACGGGGGAGAAACATGAAGTTCGAACGCAAGGCCGCGACAATCATTTCCGGGACCGCACTGGTGCTGGCCGCCGCGATCGGCGGTGGAATCGCGATCGGCGGGGGGAACGACAGCCCGGTCGCGGCGACCACCTCGACCACCTCGGTCACGACGCCCGCGGGCACCACCGGCGCGTCGTCGTCCAAGCCGTCGTCCGAGCCGGGGTCGACGTCCTCTCCGGTCACGCCCGAGGCGACGGCTCCGGTCGTGCAGGCCGTCAAGTCCGAGCAGGCGGGCAAGCCTGAGCAGGCCGGCAAGTCCGAGCAGGCGGGTGAACTCCGGCTGGGCATGAGCGAGGCGGAAGCCCTGGCGACCGGACTGCTCACGACCCGCGGGATCGACGACGCGATGGGCTGCCACACCTACTCCACCACGACCTTCCCGGACACGGAGAGCGCCGTGGTGATCAGCCCGACGAGCGGTCTCGCGCGCATCACGCACCCCAGCTCGTACCGCACGCTCGAAGGGATCGGCGTCGGCTCGACCGCGGGAGACATCCGGAACACCTACGTCAAGGCGAGTGAGAACCGGCTCGGGTTCACCCTCTTCCCGTCCAACGAGTCGACGGGGTACTTCGTCTTCCTGGTCGGCGGCGAAGGCGGCCCGTTCCTCGACACCGACGTGGTCCAGCGGGTCCGGACGCAACTGCTGGGCGCGGAGTGCTTCCTCAACTGACGCCCAACCGGCGCCCGTCCCCACTTCGGGACGGGCGCCGGTCGCAGGCGCTCAGGTGAGCGGTCAGACGGCCCCACCGGCGGCGCGCGGGGCGCCCGAGTCGCCGTCGTCGCCGACGGACTCGCGCACGAGGAAGTTCTCCACGTGGAACAGGTTGCCCTCGGCGCGGTCGATCACGGTGAGCAGCGTGCTCATCGAGGCGACCTCCTCGACCTGCTCCTTCAGGAACCACTGGAGGAACTGCTCGCCGATGTAGTCACCCTCGTCGCGGGCGGTCTTCGCCAGCACCACGATCTGCTCGGTGACGTCCTTCTCCTGCTGGAGTGCGAGGGCGACGGGCTCGCGGGCGGCGGCGAAGTCGGTGCGGACGTCGTCCACGCCGGGGATGGTCACCGGGAGGCCGTTGTCCATCAGGTACTGGACGATCATCATGGCGTGGTTCCGCTCTTCGAGCGCCTGCTTGTAGAAGTGCGACGCGAGGCGGGGCAGATCAGCGTTGTCGTACCAGACCGCGACGGCGATGTACTGCTGCGAGGCGGTGAACTCGTTGCGCACCTGGGCCTGGAGGAGGTCGTGGAACCGGTTGGTCTTGGTGCCGATCTTCTTCACGTTGAGAGCCATGCCGCGACGGTAACCCAATAGTGGTACAAATGCATTTCAGGTTAGGCTAATGTGTGTTTGGAAAGGTTGTCCAAACAAAGCTTAGGCAAACCTACGAATCTTCTCGGACAAACGTTTGCGCGCGGTGTGGACCGTATGTCGCAAAACGATCCGCACCGCGCGCTGTGGTGTCTATCTCAGACCAGGGCGGCCCGGTCGATCGGGCACGACATGCACCGCGGACCGCCTCGACCGGAACCGAGCTCGGACCCGCTGATCCGCAGCACCTCGACCCCCGCGTCCTCCAGCCGGGCGTTGGTCTCCACGTTCCGCTCGTAGGCGACGACCAGACCGGGCGCGACGGCGAGCGTGTTGTTGCCGTCGTCCCACTGCTCGCGCTCCGCCGTCACGGGGTCGAGGCCGGTGTCGATCACCCGCAGCCGGTCGATGCCCATCGCCTCGGCCGCCGCCTCCAGGAACGGCACCGGGCCGTCCACGACCACACCGCCGCTGCCGTCGGACCGGACCGGGTACGCGGACAGGGTGTTGCGCACCGCCGGGTACATGACCACGGCGTCGCGGTCGACCATCGTGCACACCGTGTCCAGGTGCATGGTGGCGCGCTCCTGGACGATCGGCACCGCCAGCACCGTGTGCGCCAGGCCGTCGGCCAGCGCGGACCTGGCGAACGACTCCGCGCCCGCCGGGGTGGTGCGCTCGCCGACGCCGATCGCGAGCACGCCGGGAGCCAGCAGCAGCACGTCGCCGCCCTCGACGGGCGCGGAGTGCGCGCCGTACGCGCGGCCGGTCTTGCGGAAGCGCGAGTGGTACGCGTAGATCAGGTCGGTCAGCGCCGTTTCGCGGTCGCGCGCGGGCAGCGCCAGCGACGTGATCGCGACCCGGTCGCCCACCCACACCGACGAGTCGCGGGTGAACAGCAGGTTCGGCAGCGGGTCGACGGCGAAGTCGATCGGGTGGTGCATCTTGCGCACCAGCGACGCGCCCTCGGCGGCGGGCAGCTCCTCGAAGGTCATGCCGGTCATCAACGCCTGCGCCAACGGCTCGGGGGCCAGCGTCGACAGGTGCGAGCGCAGCGCGTCGGCCAGGTCGATGCCCAGGCGCCGCTCGTTGACCGCGCTGTGGATGCCCGCGATCCGGGCGCGCTGGTCGGTCAGCGCCTCCTCCAGCAGGTCCGACAGCAGCAGCACCTCCGCGCCGCGCGAGGTCAGCACCTCGGCGAACGCGTCGTGCTCCTCCTGCGCGCGGGCCAGCCACGGCACGCCGTCGAACAGCAGCTGGTCGTTGTTGCGCGGCGTGAGCCTCTTGAGCTCGTTGCCGGGCCGGTGCAGCAGCACCGTGCGCAGCGGCCCGACCTCGCTCTCCACCCTCGGTGCGGGGTGCGGCGAACCGTCGATGGCTTCCGTCTCAGCGATGTGCGCAGTCACATTTCGGAGGGTAACCCGTTCGCGGAGAAATAATCTGCTCCAGTGGCCCATATTGCGTGAAGTCGATCGCAAGAACGCCTGCGGCCAGTGAATCATTCAGAAATTTGAGGTTTGGACTAGCGAATCATTGCGCAGGGTTACGGCAGCCACGAGACGTGGCCGCGGAGCAGCGAGTAGCCCACGAAGGCCACCACGTCGAGGATCGTGTGCGCCAGGACCAGCACCCACAACCGGTTCGTCCGCTGCCAGACCCGGCCGAACACCAGACCCATGACCACGTTGCCGATGAAACCGCCGAACCCCTGGTACAGGTGGTACGAGCCGCGCAGGACCGAACTCGCGAGGAGCGCCTTGTTCTCCGACCAGCCGAACTGCCGGAACCGGGTCAGCAGGTAGCCGACGACCAGCGCCTCCTCGGCCCACGCGTTGCCCGCGGCGGCGAGGATCAGCACGATGGTCCGCCACCACGTCTCGTCCAGCGTCGACGGCTGGACGGCGAGGCTGATGCCCAGGTTGTAGGCGATCAGGTAGAACGCCAGGCCGGGGATGCCGATCACGGCGGCCAGACCGAGGCTGCCCAGCGCGTCCGGGCCGATCCGGGTGCGGTCCAGGCCGATCATCCGGAGCTTGATCCCGCCGCGCCACAGCAGGTAGAGGCCGAGCCCGCCCCACGCGGCCAGTTGCAGCACGCTGAGCAGCTGGGCGATCAGGTCCAGCAGGTCGAACCGCGCCTGCGGCACGTTGAGCGCGACCGCCTGCTGGTTCAGCGGCACGGGCTGGAGCAGGCTGTCCAGCAGCCGGACCAGGCTCCGGAGTCCGGACAGGCCGAGGGTGACGCTGAAGACGATCAGCAGCTCCGCCTGGTAGCCGCGGTGCTGCTCCTTCGGGAGCACTTCGGGGAACGCGGGGCGTTGGGGTGACAGCCAGTTCACCTGTGCAAGCTAGCCGCGTCCGCGTTCCCGTG
>DATMCA010001170.1:0-5748 GCA_035559015.1 Umezawaea sp.
GAAGCTGGCCGTGAACAAGCCCAAGTTCATCATCCGGCACCTGTTCGACCTGCTTGCCGTGGTGCTGCCGGTCGTGCGGCAGCTCCGGGTGCTGCGCCTGGTCACCGTGCTGAACGTGCTGAACAAGCGGCTCGCGGGCAAGATCCGGCAGCGCGTCGGCATCTACGTGGCGGGCGTGACGCTGATGGTCGGCCTGTGCGCGTCGCTGGCCGTGCTGGACGCCGAACGCCACCAGGAGAACGCCACCATCACGACGTTCGGCGACGCGCTCTGGTGGACGTTGACCACGATCTCGACCGTCGGCTACGGCGACCGCTACCCGGTGAGCTGGGAAGGGCGGATGGTCGCCGGTCTGCTGATGATCGGCGGCATCGCCCTGCTGGGCGTCATCACCGGCACGATCGCGTCGTGGCTGGTGGAGAAGCTCAGCGGGGTCGAGCAGCAGCTCGAACGGGCCGACGAGGTGCTGCTCACGGAGGTCCGCTCGCTGCGCGCCGAACTGGCCGAGATGCGGGCGGAGCTGAACGACAGGTCAGCCGAGCACGCCTAGGCGCACCAGCTGTTCGCGCGCGGGCACGGCGCCGAGCCACAGCACGCCGCCCATGCCCGCTTCGACGGCTCCGTCGATGTTGCTCTGCCGGTCGTCGAAGAACACGCAGTCACCCGGCGTGGTGTCCAGTTGGCGCGCGAGCGCCTCCCAGATCGCCGGGTCGGGCTTGGCGACGCCCAGGTCACCGGAGAACACCAGGTGGCGGAAGTTCTTCGCCCAGCCCTGCTCCTCGACGGCCCGGCCGAACGACGACGGCGCGTTGGACAGCAGCGCCAGCGGCAGGTCGGCCAGCTCCTCCAGCAGCGCCAACGACTCCGGGTCCGGCTGGAGCCACCCCTCGGTGTCCACCTCGGTCAGCGAGGCCGCCAGTTCCGGTGACACGGATGTGCCGAGCACGTCGCCGATGGCCTGCCAGTAGTCCAGGTCGGACTGCCCGCGGTCGTACGCGTCGCGTGCGGCCCAGTACACGTCGTCGAACCGCTCGGCCGGAGCGCCGAGCATCGACGCCAGCGTCGGCAGGGCCGCCGTCCGGGTGCTGATGACCTCGCCGTAGTCGAACACGATCCACATGGACGAACGCTCCCTCAGCTCGCGGACGAGATCCGGCGCAACGTCTCCTTGATATCAGCCTCGGTCACGTCGCGGTGGGTGACGAACCTCAACTTCCCCGCCATCGGCCCCGCGTAGACGCCCAGGTGGCGCAGCCCGACGAGGGTGACCTCCAGGTCTGGCACCTCGGCCAGCACGATGTTCGTCTCCGGCGTCGGCACGGTCCACCCCAGCTCGACCAGGCCTTCGGCGAGGGTTCGCGCGTTGGCGTGGTCCTGTGCGAGGTCATCGATCCGGTCCAGGCCGACCAGGCCCGCCGCCGCGAGGATGCCGCCCTGCCGCACACCGCCGCCGAGCATCTTGCGGACGCGCCTGGCCTCCGCGATGAACGTCGGCGACCCGGCGACCACGGAGCCGACCGGCGCCCCGAGACCCTTGCTCAGGCACACCTGGACGCTGTCGACGCCCACGGTCAGCGCGGCGGGCGGGACGCCGAGCGCCACGGCCGCGTTCCACAGCCGGGCGCCGTCGAGGTGCACGCGCAGCCCGGTCTCCTTGGCCACGGACACGAGCAGCGCGTGCTCGTCGGGCTGGGTGACGGTGCCGCCCGCCGCGTTGTGCGTGTTCTCCAGGCACAGCAGCGTCGTGCGGAGGTTGTAGTACGGCCCCTCGGCACCCGCCGCGGCGCGGATCGCCTCGGCCGACGCGCGACCCGGCGCCGCGTCCCAGGCCATCGGGTGCGGCATGCCGCCCGCGAGCCACGCGGCCGTGCCCAGTTCGGCGTCGAGCACGTGCGCGCCGGTCGGAGCGAGGAACCGGTCGCCGCGGTTGAGGTGGATCATCAGCGCGATCAGGTTGCCCATCGACCCGGTCGGCACCCAGAGCGCCGCGTCGACGCCCAGGAGTTCGGCCACGCGTTCCTCGAGGGCCCGCATGGTGGGGTCGTGGTCGATCACGTCGTCCGCCACCTCGGCCGCCGACATGGCAAGCCGCATGGCCTCGTCAGGTTGGGTGACAGTGTCGGAACGGAGGTCGATCGGTGCGATCTGGGTCACGAATGGATCACATCACACCTGACGGGTGCACACCGAACGCGATCGGCAGTAGGACGATAGGGGGTGACGCACGTCTCCTGACGGGTTCGTGCAACCGTTGGGCCCTTCAGTTCCGTCCCGTATTCGCAAGCACGACGAGCGGAGAGAGTCCGCGTGGACCAGCACGACGAGCAGGAGTTCGCGGAGTACTTCGCAGCTCGCCGGGAGGCCGTGCGCCGAACGGCGTTCCTGCTCTGTGGTGACTGGCACCGGGCGGACGACTTCGCGCAGACGGCGTTCGTCGCGCTGCACCGCAGGTGGCGCAAGATCCGGGACAAGCAGGCCCTGGACGCCTACGTCCGCCGGTCCGTGGTGCGCGCGGTGATCGACGAGTCCCGGCGACCGTGGCGGAGGGAGCGCTTCGTTGACCAGCTCCCCGAGGTGCCCGTCGGTGACGGCGAGATCGGCGAGTCCGTGGCGACGCGGGAAGCGCTGGTCCAGGGCTTGCGGCGAGTTCCCCCGCGGCAGCGGGCGGTGCTCGTGCTGAGGTTCCTGGAGGGACTGGACGTGGCGGCCGCCGCCGAGGCGCTGGGATGCTCGGAGGGCACCGTGAAGAGCCAGACCGCACGAGGCTTGACGGCGTTGCGCGAAGCCCTGGGCGACGCCATCGACGACCTGCGACCGGCTTCATGACCGACCCCGGAACGACCGGATCCCGCACGACCGCGCTCTGCCCGACCGCGCCGAGGAGGTGGATGTAGGTGGACGAGAACAAGCTCGCCGAGCTCTTCAAGGACGCGGTGCGGGACGCGCCACCGCCGTCCTTCGACGCGGGCGACGTGCGCGCCGCGTCGCACCGCGCGACCGTGCGGCAGCGGTCGGCCATCGCGCTCGGCTCCACGTTCGCCGCGGTGCTGGTGTTCGGCGGTGTCGCGCTCGGCACGGGGCTGTTCGGCAGCCAGGCGAACAGCACCTTCGGCGTCGCCGCCGACGCAGGCTCGGGCAAGGCCGCCGAGCAGCCCGCCGCCCCCTACGGCCTCGGGTCGGCCGACGCCTCCGCGGAACGCGGAGGAGCTCAGTCCCAGAACGTCCCCGAAAGCTCTTCCATGCAGGGAGTGGAGCCTTCGGGGAACGTCAGCCCTCCGGCTGACGGCACCCCCAGCGGGTGCGGCACGGTCGACCGGGAGCTCGCCAACGCCCTCGCTGGCGAGCTCTCGGTCGTTCCGGACCAGGCGTCACCCGCGGGTCTCGCCTGCCCGTCCGGGTCCAGGTCGGCGTCGTTCGACGTCGAGGGCGGCCGGGTGTTCGCCGTGGTGGTCCCCGGCAGGCAGGCGCTGAGCACGCCGCCCGGCGCCGCCAAGACCTCCGAGGTCACCGACGGCGGTGCCACGTTGTACGTGGTCAGCGAGTCGCCGGCGTTCGCGGCCAAGGTCGACGGGATCGCGGCGAACCTGCGCGGGAGGTTCTGACCGGGGGAATCTGGCACGGGTGTCCCAGAAATTTGGTACGGTGGTGCCAGATTCTGGAGGTGTCGTCGTGGCATGGTTCGTCCTGGTGGTCGCAGGCCTCTTCGAGGCCGGCTGGGCCATCTCGCTCAAGCAGTCCGAGGGCTTCACCAAGCTCGTGCCCTCGCTGTACTTCGCCGTGACCTTCCTCATCAGCATCGGCGGTCTGGCCTGGGCGTTGAGGCAACTCCCGGTCGGCACCGCCTACGCGGTGTGGACCGGCATCGGCGCCGCCCTCACGGCCGTGATCGGCATGGTCTGGCTGGGCGACGGGGTGTCCGCGGTCAAGCTGGTGTCGATCACGCTCATCGTCAGCGGTGTGATCGGCCTCTACCTCGCGGGCGGTGGACATTGACGTGGGACAATCAAGCCCTATGACCGCTGCAACCCCCAAGGGCGAGCGCCGCCGCCAAGCGCTCGTCGAGGCCGCGATCGGCCTTCTGGTCGACGGCGGGTTCGACGCGGTCAGGCACCGCGCGGTCGCCGAACGCGCGGGCCTGCCGCTGGCGTCGACCACGTACTACTTCGACTCGCTCGACGAGTTGATCACGGTCGCGCTCGACCGCCACGGCCGCGCCGAACTGGCGTACGGCAAGGCGCGGCTCGCCGAGCTGGACCCGGAGGAGTGCGGCGGCGACGCCTTCATCGAGCTGGTGCTCGACCTGCTCCTCGGCCCGGCGGGTGACGTCGAGGCGGTCGTGCTGCGCTACGAGCGGCTGGTCGCCACCGGCCGCCGCCCGTTCCTGCGGCCGCTGATGCGCGAACTGACCGTGGAACTGCACTCCCTGCTGCTGGCGATCTTCACGAAGGCCGGCAAGAAGATCACCCCCGAGCACGTCGAGGACCTGATCGCGATCGTCGACGGCACCGTCGTGAACGCGCTGGTGGAGGTGAGCCCCGACCCGAGGGCCGCCGCCCGCCGCAAGCTCGCGGCCGCGCTCGCGAGAACCGCCTGACCCGTCGTGCAACCCCGTTCGCGCACCGCGCGTACTAGGGGGTGAGTGCGCGGAAGGGGTATGCATGCGCAAGGCCGAGGAACAGGGCTTTCGTGAATTCGCGGTGACCCATGCCGCATCCCTGCGCCGTACCGCCTACCTGTTCTGCGGCGACTGGCACACCGCGGAAGACCTGATGCAGCAGAGCTTGATGAAGCTGTACCAGGCGTGGCACCGCGTCCACCAGCAGGACCACGCGGGCGCGTACGCCCGCAAGATCCTGCTGCGCACCTGGTTGGACGAGAAGCGCAGACCGTGGAGGCGAGCCGAGCAGCGCGACGGGGAGCTGCCGGAGATGGCCGACTCGAACGCCGACCCGGACCTGGTCAGCGGCCGGTTGTGGGCTCGGGAGCTGGTCCAGAAAGCCCTCATCAAAGTCCCGCCTCGACAACGGGCAGTGCTCGTCCTGCGCTATTTCGAGGATTTGTCCGTCACGGACGTCGCGGCGGTGATGGGGTGCACCGAAGGCACGGTGAAGAGCCAGACGGCGAGAGGGCTCGTGGCGTTGCGGGTGGCCGTGGACGCTTTGGAGAACAACGGCTCGGCTATGGAGACGGAGGTGGCGTCGTGAGTGAACAGGACTTGCGGGATTGCATGAAGCAAGCTGTGTGGGACGAGCCACCGCTCGACTTCGACCCCGACTCCTTCATGGCCCGCGCCGAGCAGCTCACGAAGCGCCGCCGCGCGCTCATGAGCGTCGGCGTCGCCACCGCGTTGATCATCGCCACGGTCGCGACGGTACCGGCCCTCTGGGTGGCGAGCCGGGGCAAGGGCGTGGACACGGCGCACGGCGTGATCTCCACGACCAACGTGCCCACGTCGGCCAACTTCCCGTGGCCGCCGAACAACGAAGCCCGCAGGAACCACACGTACGAGCAGGACCAGCCGTACCTGGAGGGCATGTGGGTCAACTTCATCAGCCCCGCGCTGCAACGCCAGGGCGCTGACGCGAGCAGCATCGGCGTGTGGAGCCCGACCTACCAGAGGACCGGCTACGAGCGGGACAGCTCGGTGGCCGACGTGCTCCTCGGGTCGGTCTCCTACGTCGGCCCGAGCGGAGCGGCGCTGCTGACCACCACCATCGCCGGGGTGGGCGCGTGGGAACCCTCGCCGGA